>JASFHE010000013.1:0-24808 GCA_050123415.1 Desulfobacteraceae bacterium
TCCCGCAGAACAATACATTCCGAAAGATCTCTCTTCTGCCCGTACTGGTTATGATAGGTCTTGTTGAGGACCCCGCCCAGTTCAGGCATATAGGTAGCATCCATTACAGGAGCCAGCCCCCTTGGATTTTCCTCTCCAAAGGAGGGTGCTGTTATTAATATCAAGGCTGTGATCATAAGTGCAGCCACCGGCCATTTAATTTTATATATCATACTTGATATTATCCTTTTGCTCTTAATATTCAGTGTTAACACTTTGAGGGGCTTAAAACAGGCTCTTCATCTTCATCAAATTCATCTTCAGCGCCCTCTTTCGGGACACAGTACAGGTCACCTTCAGATCCTACCTTGGGATCCATTGTGTCATACACATCCTGTGTTATACCGGGCACCTTAAGGAGATCTTCTGGTTTCTTGAAAAATCCCGATTCTTCCCGATATTCGACAATTGCCTCGGCAAGTTCTTCTGTTACTCCTTCAATCATCATGAGTTGATCTTCATCTGCAATGTTCAGATGAATCTTTTTTTCTCCAAGTCCACCTTCGTGTTGAGCAAAGGCATTTTCAGTTACCACAAAAGCCAGGATAACAATTATACAATAAATTAAATATTTGATTTTTGTTGTGTAATTCATTTTTAAATAACCTCCATTAACGTATAAAAAAGTACTTTATTTTCGGGACTTCTTCTGCTGTTTGAGATCCTTGAGTCGCAATGTTGAATTCTCAGGAGGAATAACAGCTTTTTCCACAGGTTTTCCAAGCTGTGGTACATAGTCATATGGGACCCTGTAGGCCCTGTAAACCAGGTTGAAATTTTCTGATTTATTATAATACGGACTTATATATTCCCATACGGTTTCATATTCCGGGGTCGCTTCAAAAATACGGCCAAAGGCGCCTTCCGTGATAAGGGTATTACCGTTTGGAAGCCTCTGGGCTGAGCTGACATAATCGCTGTAAAACTTTACCATGTCCCTGTTTCCGGCTTTATGGGCGTTATATTCCCATACGATTTTAAGAGTGACGGGGTTGATTTCAAGAACCCTTGAATGGTCTCTTTTCACATTATTCAATCCGGTAGGAGCAGCAGGATTAGGTGCACCGTATCCGCCGTATCCACCGTTATCAAATATTAGAATATTTCCCTCACCGGGCAGCCCTTTCGGGATCATGTGCGCATGATGCAGACCGACTGTAGGACCTATTTTCCTTAGAGCCCTTGTTGACTCGAAATCCGGACCAAGGTGCCATACTATTTTTCCGGTTTTTCTATCGATAATACCGGTAGTGTTGGTCTGTCGGCCGTCATAAATAATATTATCGGGATGAAAGCGTTTATCTCCCTGATCATACCACTTGTTAGGCCCAAGCCAGGATGCAGTATTAACATGGATCCAGTCTCCTCCCACAACACCGGGAGTTCTGGTCATTGCATAATTGGGATAACGATACATTACGATCCTGGACAGCTTATCAAAATCCATTTCATTAACATGATCACTTGCAAGCCACCTGAATATCTCTCTGCCTTCAGAATCAACTTCGATAATAACATCATCATAGAGCTTTTTATCACTTATCTTTTTATTTTTTACTACCAGGTGTGAAAGTATAAGGGTCTTCCCCCTGCCAACAAAGGAATCCATACCAGGCACATAGTAACCTACAGGATTCCCCTCTCTCTGGAAATCATGATGAACACCGGCCATTTTGTAGGTCCAGACAATATTTCCATCCCAGTCCACTATAGAAAGATCATTGGATTCCTCATGCCCGAGTATCCTGCCTCGTTTACCGGTAGCGCCCATGGCATATCCGCCGGGGAGGAGTTTTGCAGGATGCTCTTCATCACACATATTCTCCCAATGATGAACAACATTACCATTCATATCAATCAGGACTGCCTGATATCCCTTGGTTGTCAGGATTGTATAACCGCTGAATGTCCTGTCAGGGTGAAAGATCGTTGTGCCATGGGGAAACACTGTAGGAAAGGCAAAAAGCGATGCAGGAAGAACAAGACATAATAAAAAAATTAAAAAGAAAAAAAGTCTTTTCATAATAATCTCCTTAACAGGAATAATTAATAAACATGAAAGCCTTCGGTTTCTTCAATATCAAACCATTCCATCAACATTTCATACCAGTCATCCCGGCTGGCTTTTCTGGCTTTTATTACAGATTCCTGATCCGGCCCCAGAATCAGGATTACCTTCTGCCCGACATTCCATGCCTGAGGTTTATAAAACATTTTCGCTTCACTCTTCACCGCTTTAAATTCATCAGCAGTTAAAGCATCTTTTGCTATCTCTTCAATCTCTTTTGATTCGTCAAGGCTGCCAAGAACAATAATATATAACTCTTCGTTGACATCAGAAAAGGAATCAGGCGTGACCAGCTTTACAGGTATTTCCTTTGATTCGAGAAAACCAAGCCAGTCCTTTGAAGCCTTCTGTGTAGATTTTGAAGCAACAACTATAAGATCTCTGGCTGCCGCATATTGAGCAAGACCGAGTGTTAGAAGCATTACAATTACAATACCTGTATATTTCAATTTAGTATTCATTTTACCCTCCTTAAATATGTTTTTAACAATGACTGTCTGCTAGAGGCTGATTCTTTCTCTATATTTCTTTTCTATTTCTATGAGTCGGTTTGAATATTTAGTCAGGTGAGTTCTCATTGCTTCTGCGGCCGCTTCAGGTTTTCCATTAAGAACTGCCTCCAGAATAGCACCATGCTGGCCTGTTCCATGCACAATCATGTCTCCCTCACGATAACCGGCTACAACAATCTCCTGTGTGATAGAAACCAGAACATTGATCATTATTTCGTAAAAGAAATTGCCGCACATCCCGGCAAGGGCAAGGTGAAATTTTGTGAGGTTAGGAACCCGTACATCAATCGCCTCGGCCATATATTCATTTTCGACCACTTCCTGCAGCATTCGGGAATATTCGGGATTAATATTTTGAGCAGCAAGCCTCGCGACTTCCGGTTCAACATGTACCCTGGAATAATTCAACTCTTCTATACTGAGTTTTCCGGCTATATAATAATCCAGAAATCCTTCAGCCAACCTGTCAGGAGTAAATTCCCTTACAAACGCTCCTCCTCTGGGCCCCTGACGAACCTCCAGGTAGCCGGCCATTTCCAGTGCACGTATTGCTTCCCTGACCATGTTACGGCTGACATTAAATCCTGCGGCAAGTTCTCTTTCCGTTGGAATTTTATCATCAAATTTGAGTTGTCCTGATAAAATCGCATTTTTAATATGAAGCATGACTACTTTGGATAATGGTACCTTACTGATATCCTGAAAGAAATCCATATGTTTCACCTTATCTTAATTTGCACATGCCTGACCGAAAAATTTGATATATTCATTTTAATATTTACATTTAATAATATTTCAGTTATTTTGGTTGAACCATAACATTGGTTGAACCTTATACCTAACTCAGGTATAAGAAATACATTGTTTTAAAACTTAAGTCAAATAAATATGGTCACGGAGTCAAATATGAAAGTAAATAAGATTATATACTTAATGACATTATTATTGATGTTTTGTCTTCCGGCATCAGGGCTATATGCCGGGGAAGACAATAAAATAAACCTCAACTCGGCTACATTAGAAGAATTGGAAAAAGTCCCGGGACTTAATAAAGAGCTGGCAGAAAAAATAATCGCAGCCCGTGAAGAAAACGGAGAGTTTGTGGATATGGAAGAACTCCTGGATATTGATGGTATCGATGTCAAGCTGCTGCGCCAGTTAAAAAAGCACATCAAGGTCGAAGGACTGGACGGATGTAACTGTTAAGGAATGTGAGGAATTATGATCCGCTTAAGATACGCATTAATATCCCTATTACTTCTGACAGTTTCAGGAATAGGAACAAACCTGCACAGTGAAATCCTGGGAGACTACCTGGGGTATACTGCTTGTGTTGACTGCCACACTGATATAACAGACAAATGGAAAGCCACTAAACATGGAAATGCCTTTGAAAACCTCAAGACCCAGGGGCCTGAAAAACAGGAAAATCCGGGTTGTTTCCGCTGTCATGTTGTCGCCTACAATGAGGACGGAGGGTATATTGATATGGAGCTTACTCCGGAGCTCAAGGATGTACAGTGTGAGGCATGCCATGGTCCAGGTAGAAAACATACGGAAACGTTAAGTGCCGATGACATTAATAAAGCAACCGAAGATGTTTGCAGAAAATGTCACACTGAAGGACAGGATAAGGATTTTGACTATAATAAAAAATCAAAGCTTATCCACTGACAGTAACCAACTAATAAAATAAGGATCAAATATGAAACGGCTTCTTATACTTACTTTAATAGGAATGCTTTTTTGTGCATTTTCCGCTAATGCTTCGGATCTAATGTTAAGTGAATCATCAATACACTATGGCAATATAAGGGAAGGACTACCCGTAGAAAAGACAGTAATAATTACAAATAAAGGTACTAAAACTATCACGATAGCAAATACTGTAACAAGCTGCGCGTGCACCAGTGTAAAACTTTCAAAGACATCTCTTGCGCCTGGTGAAAATACAGAACTCCTGATAACCTACAATACCTATAAATACCCTGGTAAATTTGACAAGACCATCACTATTTTTACCGGTCCGGAGGGCAAGGAAGAAACAATAATACATATGCTGGGTAATGTAGAACCGATCCCTATGGGCGTCATAGCAATGGAACCGAGAAAAACCCCTGTGGGCGAATTAACTGTCAACAGCAGCAACAAAGTCCGGATCGTCCTTAAAAATGAAGGGGATGCACCTTTTACAATTACCAGGATATACTCCTCCAGGTTTAAAACAGAATACTTTAATGGAGAAGGTTCCGAAGGGATTACAATCCCGGCCGGTAAAAAACATACAATAGACCTGATTGTCACGCCGAAGGAGCCTGGCCGGTTCCTGGATACAATTTTAATTTATTCTGACGCAAGAAATGACATCGGCAAGGGTTATAAAGGCCTTCTGTCAGGGACAGCAAAATAAAACGCTTAAAAGATAGTTATTCAAACAAGTACATAACTTGAGCTTAATAACCTCAGAGACAAGAAAGGCGAACATTATGTTCGCCTTTCTTGTGTTTAAAGAAGAAAAGAGATATTCACATCCACCAGATACAGTTTTTTTGACTATTTTTATTTTAGCGGTGTCAAATATTACATGTGCAAAAGCTTGTTTTGTATTTTTGTAATCATTTTGATATATGTTCCAGGTTTCATATACATAAAATTTATCAACAGCGAGGTATTTAAGCATGAAAACTCTCTCCCGGTTCAAATCAATAATTCTGATGGCCTTTCTCTTCACCTTTTTAATCGCTACACATACACAGGCTGAAGATTATAAATGGTTGAAAACCTCGAACTATAAAAAGATTTTTGTTTATACGGATTTTGACAATTGTGATTTCATGGCAGGTAAATTAAATGAAACAATAAAAAGGACCCTGTTACGAGATAATATTAAAGCGACTATCTCAGACAGCCTGGTATTTCAGACAACTGAGAAAAGAGGAAAAACAGTAAAAGAATTAATAGATGAAGAGTTTACCAATGATAATAAAATAATTCTCCATATTTATGGAAAGTGCATTGAATATAACTCAGCGCATATCTATCAATTTGATATCCATTTTGCTTCAATTAACAAAAAATATTCCCAGGCGCTTCTCTACTCATCACCTCAGCACAATGTAATGGGTATTGATACTGTTACAGGCATCGACAGGGCTTTCAGGAAGCTTATGACTAATGCGGTGGACGATTACATCTCTGCCAATAAAGCAAAATAAATCTGGTTGGCTTTTAGACCTTTACAATTTTAGAGAATTACGACATATATTATCAGAAAAAATAAAAACCATCCGGAAAGGAACATAATCATGAGTGAAAGAAAATATGAGAAGCTTGTCTACAAGTTCAAACCTGAATACAATGAGGCCGCAGCCGAAGACGTAGGTACTGATTTTGTCTATTCTCCTCAGGCATATTTCAGGGGGGCATCCCAGATACCGGGTGCACAGTATAATGTAGGTTTCCAGATATTTGTAAAGCCCTTTTTCCTGGACAGGACGCCTCACATCCATCCGGTAGAGGAATATCTGATCTTCCTTGGCGGCACCTTTCCGAATGTGTTTGAATTTGACGCTGAAATATCACTCTGCATAGGAGAAGAGATGGAAGAATATATCATCACGGAACCGACAATTGTCCGCATACCTGCAGGGGTGATGCACTGCCCGCTCAATTTCAAGCGCGTTGACAAGCCGATATTTTTCCAGGCAGCATGTATGCAGGGCATGTTCGGCGGTGTGTATAACGGAAAGGAACTATATTATAATGGCCCCGGTCAATGTGTATATGATGCAGACAAGAAATGTGATGCCTGCAGAAAGTGCCTGGAAGACGACTGGAATAAATAGCACACTAAACCACAAAATAAAAAAAAGCCTGACCCAAGTAGCAGTCAGGCTTTTTTTATATTCCTTAATTTTGAAACTACCTCTTTCTTAATTCGGAAAGCGCCCACTCAGCGCTTTTTCGAGGTATTTCATTCTCATCCTGCAGCAATTTAGTTAATGCCGGCTCAGCAGTTTTGGCCGCCTTGCCAATCTTCCCCAGGGTAATGGCAGCTTTAGCCCGGACATTATAATTCCGGTCCTTCAGTGCGTCGATCAGATCTGATACAGCTTCTGCTGCTCCAGGCCCCCTGTTACCCAGGGCTATCGCGGCACGGATTTGAACGGCAGAATCAGCATGGTCAAGGGTGTCTATAAGTACAGGGACAGCAGCTCTGACTGCAGGATCAATAAGAAGTAATGCTTCTGCGGCGCTTATTTTAACATTCGAATCAGAATCATTTAATGTATTGATTAATTCAGGCACACTGCTCTTTGCAGCCACGCCAATTCTTCCTAGAGCATGCGCGGCACGTGCTCTTACAATCCAATCTTGATGAGTAAGCGTCCGGGTTAAAGCAGGGACAGCATCCAAGGCTTTAGGCCCCATGATACCAAAGGCATTGGCTATACCACATTTAACACTGCTGAATGAGTTTTCATCTCTGAGAATCTTTATTAAAATCGGTATGGCTGCCGGCTCCACATTACTCAGGACAGTTGCATAGTTCATGTGCATGTATTCGTCAGGATTTAAAAGGCCTTCAGCCAGGGCAGGAACAGCCGATGAAGGTATTGGACCTATGCACTTCAATGCCCGTGCGGCACCATGCCGAACAATTGAGTTTGGATCATTTAATATACTGATTAAAAAAGGTACTGCGTCTTTAGCTTCCGTTCCGATCTTACCCAGAGCTTCTATAGCACATAATCGAACATATACATCTGTGTCACTGAGAAGTTCTGTCAGGGCAGGAACAGCAGTTTTGGCTGCATGCCTGATAATTCCGAGAGCATGAGCAGCTCCGATCCTGACATTTGAATTCGAATCTTTAAGTGCCTCAATCAGATGAGGCACTGCTTCGGCACCCATTCTTCCAATTACGTAAGCGGCAATTTCAGGATTCCAGGGTACGATTTGGTACTGTTCAGGGTTGTCTTCCTGTTTATGCTCCCTGAGTGCAGCCAGTAGATCAGGAATTGTTTCCGGGCCAATCTTCTCAAGTGCATATGCCGCACCTGATTGTATATGGGGATTCGTATCATTGAGCATACTGATTAGATCCGGGACTGCCGGCGAACCGATTGCGGCAAGGGCTTCTGCTGCACTCCAGCGAAGATCCATGCTATAAAGCGACCTTACAAGGGCAGGAATCGCTGCCCTGCCTATTTTTCCAAGTGTAACAACAATTTTTGCCCGGAAATACTCATCTTTTTTGCTTTTCAGGGTGTTTATCAAATCCGGGACAGCAATTTTGGCTGCAGGCCCAAAAACTCCAAGAGCATCTACTGCATTCATTCGGACAAAAACATCCCTGTCTTTGATTGCATCTACCAGTGCAGGTATGGCATCCTTTGATGACGTATCTATTTTAACCATAGAGTTAATGACTGTCCTTTTCAGAAGAATATCACTGTCTTTAAGTGATTCAATCAATGCGGGCATTGATGCCTTTGCTGCCGGACCGATATTTCCAAGAGCTCCTGCAGCAGTTCTTCTGACAAGAATGTTGCTGTCTTTAAGAGATTCGACCAGAACCGGGACTGCATCTTTTGCTTCCGGACCAAATTTCCCCAGGGCAGTTAAGGCTATTCTATGTAAATTATAGTCATCATCCTTAAGTACATAAATCAGGGCAGGCACAACTTCTTTCGCGTTTTGACCGATCTTTCCAAGCAGATCAGCGACGCTCTCGCGTATATAGTCCTTTTCTTTTCCGGATTTTAGAATCCTGACAAGAGCAGGAACAGCGTCTTCTGCTTCAGGACCAAGCTTTTCCAGTAAGTTCACAGCGCTCGACCGGACTGACGCATCACTGTCTGACAGATATTTTATCAGGGTTGGTACATCTTTTTTGGATACCGGTACATCTTCCACCACAGCATCCGGGATTTGCTGTTGAGATGAAAAATCATCCATTTTTTTATTTTTTGTTTCAGGCTGGGATTTTAAATCGTCTTTAGTTGATGCTCCTGTACCATCAAGGTTTTCTGCGGCCTTCTTCTGAATGGAAGTATCATATTCCTTCAGCGCTTTAATTGCTTCAGGAGGTTTATTTTTTAATGACTGATTTATTTTTTTCAGAGCATCGGCCGCGGTCCAGTGAAATGAGACTTCTTTTTTATCATTAAGTATATTTATAATAAGGGGAACAGCATCACTGGCTCCCGGACCTATGTTGCCCAGAGCCTCTATAACTCCTCTTTTAACAGTAACATCCTTGTCTTTAAGGGATGCGATCAGGGCAGGGACGGCAGATTTAGCGGATGGGCCAATCTTTCCGAGGGCGTTCGCGGTACTCCAGCGAAGATAAGTTTTTTCATTTTTATCATTAAGTATATTTACCAGGCCTGTAACCGAGGTTTTTGCCGGCGGACCAATTTTAGCCAGAGCGTCAACAGCGCCACGGCGAACAGATTCATCTTTGCTTTTGAGCGCATCGGTAAGGACAGGCACTGCGGCTGCTCCTATTTTTCCGAGCACAGTTGAAGCCTTCCAATAAAAGGAATCATTTATCTTATTGTCTTTGAGTGCCTTAACAAGTGGCGGTATAGCTTCAGGCCCGATGTCTCTCAACGCATTCGAAACGCTCCATAATAACGGCCCCTTTACTTCCTTTTCTTTTAACACATCAATCAGTACCGGAATAGCAGCCTTCGCCGAAGGTCCAATCTTTCCAAGGGCAATAGCGGCCCGGTATCGTAAATTATTATCTTTCCGGTCTTTGAGCGCATCAATCAATACTGATATAGCCGGCTGGCCAATCTTCCCAAGAATAGACGCGACACTTTCAATGCTCCATAGGAGATCATCTTCTTCATTCTTAAGTTTATTGATCAAGCCGGGTATAACAACAGGACCAATTCTTACCAGGGCATCCGCAGCACTCCTTCTAACCATAACATCATTATCTTTTAACGAATCGATAAGAGCAGGAACAGCATCCCTGGCTGCCTGGCCGATTTTCCCCAGGGCGTTTGCAGAGCTGCAACATACTGAATAACTCTCATCCTCCAATGCCCCGATCAAAGCAGGGACGGCATCTCTGGCTGCGGGCCCCATATCACCAAGGACATTAGCGGCCCTCTCACGAACAGCCTCATCATCATTTTTTAATGAACTGATAAGGGTAGATACAGTGTCTTCAGATGAAGGGCCTGCATTACTCAAGATATCCTCGACCCTGTTTTGATCATTTTTGTCATCAAACTGAACCGCATCTGAAGTACTGTTTTTACTCCATGTAAAAGGAATAGGAAATAATAAAAGAATAAATATGGTTACAAGGATAAAATAGATAACCTTATTTTTACTGATGGCCTTGTCCAATATGATACTCCGGTTTCTTTAGAAATCTTTCTCTGTCGCGAGACACAGTCTTCCCGCGCCTGCCGCTTTTGCCAGATCCATTACCTTGACAGCCTTGTTCAAAATAACCGCCCTGTCAGCCTTTATAACTACAAGCCTGTCCTTCTGGCCTCCTATCATCTTTTTCAATTCAGAAAACAGAATATTGAGAGGAGTCTCTTTATTCATAAGAAATGCCCTTCCATCCCTGTCAACATATATGGTTATCTCCTGCTGTGTCTGGGGCGCGGCTGCCTTTGCCTGGGGAAGCTTTATCTTTATTCCCTCATCAACCATAAAATTGGTAGTAAGCAGAAAATAGATAAGGAGCATAAAGACTATATCTATAAGGGATGTCAGCGGCGCCTGTATCTCATAACGTTTTCTTTTTCTTGGCTTTAATGACATGTTGCCCCCTTAATCTTTTTGTTTTCCCAATCCTTTTATAAACGCGACTGCACCTGATTGGAGCCTTGCCTCGTATTTATCTATCCTTGCAAGCAGGTAACTGTGGGCAACCATGGTAGGAAGGGCCACGGCAAGGCCTAACGCGGTTGTGAGCATTGCCTCCCATATGCCTCCTGCCAGAACGGCAGCGTTGACCTTGCCGCCCATCTGCTGGATAACCATAAAGGCCTTTATCATACCGATTACTGTCCCGAGAAGACCGAGAAGAGGGGCAATATTACCCATTGTCGCAAGGGCCTGCACATAGGAGGAAAGGTATCGTACCTCTTCGTCAGTTGAGTTTGAAATAACTGTCTCAAGTGTGTCCCTGTCCTGTTCAATAACATCTATGGCCTGCAAAAGCACTCTTCCCATGGGGGCATTGCTTGTTGCAAGCATCTCACAAGCATCCTTTTCCTTCCCTTCCTTTAACATCTGAACCGTTTTTTCCGCCAGGCCGACTCCCCGGCTTCTTATTTTAGAAAACCGGATTATCCGTTCCACAAATATAGCAAGTGCAACCACGGAGCACAGTAAAATCGGAATGACCAGTACACCGCCTTTTGCTAGAAAATCAAACATACTTTTCCCTCCTTCTTTTCACATGACTGTTTAGGTCATTACATGAACCTTATTCTAAAGTAGATCCCGCTTCCGGCTGATTGTCTTCAACAATATCAGGAGTCCCGTCATAATCCAGGTCCTTTTTAGTCCTGAGCAATGTCTCAGATTCGTCGTATGTCTCCCAGATATCAGGTTTTCCGTCAAGGTTAGTATCCTCTTCAACCGAGGTGATTGTATTATCCTTATAATAAAACCAGGTATCAATTTTACCGTCCAGGTTATTATCCTTTTCAGCCCTTATCGCTTCTTCATCAGAATTATAATACCAGACAATGTTTATCTTGCCGGTAGAACTTTCATCCTTCTCTACTTTGATGATTTTGCCCATATCATTATAGGTGTTTATTCGATCAATTATGCCGTCACTATTGTCATCAAGCTCCTTTTTCTTTAATTGCACGTTATCATAGAAAGATATTGCCTCCGGATTTTTGTCTTTATTTGAATCAAGCTCCATTACCATCTTCCACCCCGGCCTGTTGAACCATTGGGTTATCTCAAACAATCCGTCACTATTGTCATCTCTTATGCGATTTACCCTGTTATTACCCACGGTATAAAAATCTATTACATTTACCTGTCCATTCGCGTTTGCATCTTTTTCCACCCGAACAATGCCTTCGGAATTATATATTCCCCATGTCTCGTATCGGCCGTCAAGGTTACTGTCTCCCTCAATTTTATATTTTTTTCCTCTACTATTAAAAAATGCCCTTGCATCAGGGATACCATCATTATTTATATCCTTGGTTAACAGGTATACTATCCCGGTATTATCAACATATCTTACCTGATTAATATAGCCCGTGTACTGTGAATCAAGAAGAATATCCTTTAATTTTCCCTTACTGTCAAAAAAAGTAAACTTGTCCGGTGTTCCATCAAAATTTCTATCCAGCTCTTCCGAAGTAATGATGCTGTTACTGAGATAAATAAAGGAATCCAATTTACCATCATAGTTTTTATCCCTTATTTGTTTTACAGGGACTGTATCAGCAAACTCGGTAATAGTTTCATATTGTCCGTCTTTATCCATATCCCTTTTTTCTTCTTTAAGTTGTCCATTGACATACAACCGGAAGGTATCCATACTGCCGTCCTTGTCAGTGTCATAATCGCGGCTTAGAACAAGTCCATCGTTATCAAACCTGGTTATAAAATCCAGGACATTGTCCCCGTCCTCATCTACCATTTGTTTCTCAATCACACCATTCTTATAGGTGTACCACACGTTTATCTTTCCATCATGATTTTTATCCTCTGTCGTGGAAGTAAGCTCTCCGTCAGAGTAATAGTAAACTATATTAAATAATCCATCGCCATTGTTGTCCCATCTTTTTCTTGATGTCTTTTCATTTTCATCAAAGTCAATAATCGTAATTAACCGACCGTCTTTATATGCTTCCTGACGTATGGCTTTTTCGTTTTCCAGGTATCTTATGACATCAATTTTCTGATCAAAATCGTTATCCGCTTCAGCCCTTACAACCTTGCCCCTTGACAGATAATAAAACTGATCCATTATTCCATCTGCGTTGTTGTCATATTCAGCCAGGATGCCAATGCCCGTCTGATCTCTATGAATAATTTCGTCACATTCACCATCAAGATCATTGTCCTGCACGAAGGCGACCGCCATGGTCGTGTTACACCAGACCAGAGGCAAACAGAAAACTATCAAGCCTGCCAGAAAAACAGGCATCCCGATAAACGATTTTTTCGGTTTCTGAGATTTCATGGGTTCTATAATAACTCAAAGTTTAAGTTAAGTGGAATTTCAACACCGCCCTTATAAATATTGGACGGGGGACTGGGGAATGGAGCGCTGTCTCTGACCGCCTGGAGGGCGGCCATGTTCAACTCTTTAAAGGGGCAGGATTTTACAATTTTAAGATCCCGTATGGTTCCATCAGGATTAATAATAAAACTAAGAGACACAACCGCCTCTTTATATGTGCCGTCATCCGACACCGGGTATTTTTTTTCACGTTCTATTTTTCGGAGAACCATTTCCTTATAGTCTTCCCCTGCCGCGGAATCGGACACCCCTTCCATTACACTAACCCCAAGGCTATCTTCCCCCTGTGAAATATTCATATTACTGATGTCAGGAAGTTCAATTGGCGCGGTCTGGAGAATCTTTGTCTTGCTTTCTTTTTTTGTCTGTTTCTTGGGCAGCAATGGCGGTCTTGGAATTCCTCTGCCAAAAGGCTTTTTTATTTCTCTAAGGGACAAATCGATATAATGGAATACCTTTGATGTGAGTAAGCCGTTCATATAGAGATACATTGGTATATGGACAACTACTGAAACAATGATGAGCCATCGCAGAAGTCTATTTGATCCTTTACCAGGGTAATACGTGGATGACATTACAATCCTATCCTTTAAGTCAATAGACTGAAGAAGTCTTTTTATTTCTGGTTGCATGGAGAAACTGAGAATTAATTCTAATCCGGTCATACCGCATCTCTCGGAAATCCTTTAGAATAATAAAAAGACTTCCGTTTTTTAATAAACTGGTATGGTAGATTTTAAAATATGCGTAAAACTTCAAAAAGTTTATAACAGGAGGGCTACCGGATTGTAAAGCTGAAAAAAGTAAATAGACCATAATTTGGGACAATGAAATCACTTTTATATTTTAATGATTATTTTTTATACGGATCAGTATAATCGCAATTATATCGTTCGCACAAATATCCCTTTCATTTAATAATCCTGACTATATCCCTGAATCTTTCATGCTCCGCTGTTTTCAGCAGTTCAAGAAGAGCCATTTCCACACTGGTCATTTTTATGCCCATTCTCTCCATTTTTTTTAATGCCAGTTTTCTGTTTTCGGGAAACCTTGATGCAACAGCATCAGTAACAATCTGGACTTCATAGCCCATATTAAGAAGGGCTGCCGAAGTCTGATAAACACATATATGGCTTTCAATACCCGCTAAAAGTATCTGCTTTTTTCCAAGGGTTCTGACAGCATCCATATATGCCTTTTCATCACAGCAACTGAAAGACATTTTAGGAATTGCTGCGACATCCGGCAACAGTTCTTTTATCTCAGGGAGTGTCGGACCGAGCCCTTCAGGATTCTGTTCTGTAAGGATTATCGGTATCTCAAGGGCTGTAAAACCTTCTATCAGCTGTTTGACTCCCCTAAAAAGAGATTCTTTATCATGCATGGCATGGGCAAGGTTTCCCTGTATATCAATAATTGTCAACAACGTGTTATTTATATCGAGCATAATGCTGTTTCACTCCTGCTTAATCATCCCAGAATATACATGACATAGGACATTCACCCATGGCATCCAGGATGCAGTCTTCGTCTCCGCCCTCTGCTTTAATAACAAATGATTTCTCGAGTTCATGGTTCATTTCAAATACATCAGGGCACATATCAGCACAGCTTCCGCACCCGATACACTCATCATTGTTTATACATACTTTTCTGCTCATAATCTCCTCTATATAATTATTATTTATGATGGAAAAATTAATATATATAGGCTTATTAATCAATTGTTATTTTATTTTCAGCTATAATAGCCAGGCGAACAATCAGCATACTGGATTATAAAAAATCTATTATTGATCTTGACTCATATAAAATAAGGAATAAAATTTCAATAGTATCGTAATTATATTGTTCAAGGATTTTAAACTAACTGGAAACAATATTAAAGGAGGTTAGATTATGGCAAATTGCAGTGATATGAAAGTGGGAGATGTCTACAAATGCGAATCATGCGACCTTGAACTCCAGGTCACTAAAAGCTGTTCATGCGGAGCAGAAGGAGGATCATGCAGTGAACCTCTCCAATGCTGTGGGAAGGACATGGTCAAGAAATAGAACAAGCGGGATAATTATAAAAACACCATCGGATCCTGACGCTGCTGCCGACGATCCGATGGTATATATTGATTTATCAAACAGATTACCAGCTAAACGCTACACTGCCGTAAAAAAATCTACCCGGCTCATTCACAATCGCCGGATTGGCTCCGGTTCCACCCACTACATCCCACTCATAGGAGTTGGCAACAGTATAAAGCCGATCAAATACATTGTCTACTCCCAGGTTAAGCCTTACTGACTTATACCTGTACCCTACCCTGATATTAATAATATCCCAACCCGGTAAATACTGCTCTCCGGCATCTTCATCAATATGACCGGTTTTTTCCGAATGCATCCATTCAACAGCGGAGTATAATTCACTGCCCCTACCAAAAATGGAATACTCTCTGTGATAATCCAGAGACAACTTTGTTTTCAGAGGCGCTATCTGCCCAAGATCTTTATCATAGTTATTATCCGGATAGCTGTCTTTGTAGCCCCTCTGATAGGCTATCCCGCCATTGATGGATAAAATCTCCAGAATATTCATCCTGAATTTTACATCGCCTCCTGCTAAATGTGCATCAATATTCCTGTAGCTTTGATACCCGGCTGAGTTCAGCTCCTGATAGATGAAGTTACTCAGATCCGAATAAAAGGCTTTTGCTTTTATCATCCATCTCTCTTTTTCCATGGTTGCACCTAAATCAAATTCCGTATTCGAGGTCGGATCAAGTTCCGGATTTCCAAAAAACGACGGATTTCCCTGAATATAACGCTCTGTTGATGTGGGAGTCCTGTAACTATGCCCTATTCCGCTGAATATGACCATTCCGTCAAATGGATAATATTTTAAAGAAAAGTATCCACCAGGGAGCCAGTCTGTCTGCTTGTTTGATGCTGTAACAGTCTGTGTAAAAATAAGTTCTTCCTCGGCCTCCTGCTTAAATCTGTCATATCTCATACCAAATCCCATAGACCATTTACCATTTTTTTTATTTGCCTTTAAAAATCCACCCATATTCAGACCGTCAACCTTTGGGATCAGGTTGCCGTTTAAAAGATCCCCGGTGAGGCTGTTATATACGTCACCCCACCATTCCCTGTGATATATATCAATGCCATACATGATATCCCCAAAACCTGTCTCAACAAGGTTGCTTAACCCTGCGCCGGTTATTGTGGATTCCACAATATTATTTTTGGGTACTGCAACATCCCTGAATTCCTGGAAAGGATAGTGTTCAATAGCATTTCTATAAATATATATGGTCAAATTATCAGAAAGATCGCCTAAATTATCCATGCTCAGGCTTATCTTACTGAGCTGGTTTATCTCTTTTTCAGTATCAAACACCACTCTGGGGGTGAGTATATCTTCAGCCCTGCCATAGGTGTGCTCAATAAGAAGCGAGACCTTTTCACCGGGAGTTATACTTATCTTGCTCCAGAGATCATGTTTTTTAAAGGCATCTGCGTTTATACCCTGTTGATTATAAGATGCGGCCATCCCTTCCCGCACCTTCCACAGGGCATTCCCCGAGCCGTCTTCATACTGGCCTGACATTGAATAATTATAACCAAGCAGCCCCTTTAGAGATTCATTTCCCCCCCGAACCATAATTCCGCTGCTGAAAAAATTATAGCTTCCTGCCTTAATCATTACCTCACCGGTGAATCCGGCATCAGGCTTTTTGGTGATCGCATTTATATACCCACCCAGATAGCCCGGTTTTGTTACATCAAAAGGACCTTCTCTCACTATCAGTTTCTGAACAGTCAGCATGTTAATGTGAGAAAGAGCAGGATCTTTCCTGCTGCCACAGGCACCCTCTAGTATGCCATCATCAATCATCACCTTAATATTTTCCTGACCGAGCCCCCTTAATGATACTTCATTCCCGTAGCCGCTTTTCCTTATCATCTGGGCTTCTATCATTTCGTCAGATAATATTTCTGCAAGATCAACTACCTTATGTGTTAAAAGTGATCTGCCTTCTATTTCCTTATTTTCATAACCAATAGATTTTCCATGTACTACTATTGGCGCAAGTTCGAACTCCTCTTTTGTAATTTCATCACTATTATGCCTGCTGACTTCTTTTTCTTCTCCTGATATATTTAAGTTTATCAGAATGAAGAGCAGACTAATCCATACTGTTCTACTTATATAAAACATATATACTCCTCCAGCAGAGTACCCCATCCAAAAAGCAGCAGGATACCTTTAAAACATACAGGACACCGAATGGCATACTGAATGCAAACAGTTATTCATTTAGCTTTCAGGAACCAGCCTACCGATTCAGGACCTGCAACCGGTCCTGAAGACAGATAAAGGATGATGCCTGAAGCCACACCGCGAAACATGAAATAATGCTATTAAGAAGAATCAGCAGGCAGGAGGAGCCCTTGGTATGATATTGGAAAAGCTTATATTGAAAAAATGCCCGGGCAGATAAATCTGTTCCTCTGTGACATTATTCTGCAAAGTGATTGCGACAGGACTTTGCAGGATAACCTGATTTTTCAAGAATTGGGTAAACTGCCGGCAAAGTGGACATGTATCAGAATCATGCCCTTCGGAACGGTCTTCACTTGAAGATGAAAATATAGGCATGACATAGCTGTGACAACAATGAGACTTTCCGTGGCTATGGGATGCAGTACTATCTATACAGACATTACAAAAATTATGGGGATGAGAAGCAAGGACCAGGTGCAGCCCATGAATCAGCGGCGAAAGCGCTATAAATAACGCTGCTGCTGCACATAAAAACATCCGTAGATTATGGGCCGTTTTTTTCAACTGTTTCTTTCCTGTAAAAAGAGACGAAGAATTTTTCGCCCCTATGGTTAATCATATAAATATTTAATTTTTGATTTACCTGTTTACAACCATCTCATCTGTTGATAAAACCGATAAATCAAATTTGATCGGCAATCTTACAATACAATTGACAGCCCTGCCATTCTTTTCAGCTGGTTGGAAGACATATTCCTCTACAGCTTCCAATGCTGCTTCATCAAAAATACCTTCCGGTTCAGAGCTGAATATTTCAGGTTCATGCGCGTAACCGTCAGTACCAACTACAAGTTTAAGGATAACTCTACCGGTAATTCCTTTACTTGCGGCTTCAAAGGGATACATTGGAGCGGGAACACGAACAGGTCTTGGCGGATGATCAACTTCAGCCAGACTATCGGCACCCGAATAAAGAGAATCATGCTTAATTATTTTTTGGCTGATATCATTATTCACACTTGACAGCCCGTTGGAGCTTGTAAAAAATACCAGCCCTATTGCGATGAGCATAAAAACTGAAGCGATTGATTTTTTGTATGTATACTTTTTAAAAGTCATTATCAGGGCAATCCGTCTTCTTATCTGCGATTTATTTTCGATGATTCCTGCCAGAGAAGGCAGTTGACGGTTCCGGATGAAGCGGTCCAGCAGACCGACAATTGTCCCTGCATAATCGGCCGGATTAACCTGGTTTATCCGCGATAATACATAGGCATCGCAGGCAACCTCCTGATCAATCCTCATGAGGTAAAACGCATACCATACAAAGGGATTGAACCAGTAAACTATCTGCAGGACTGTTACCAGCCATGAAACACCGATATCATGGCTTTTTAAATGACCCAGTTCATGAAGAAAAACACAGTGCAATTCATCTTTTCCAAGTGAATTAAGAAAACCCAGGGGAAATAGTAATCTTGGTTTTAGATAACCAAAAAGTGCAGGACTCTTCACCCTGTCTGTTACAACGAGTTCCACATTTCTCTGTACTGCGAGTAGTCTCCTGCATTCATCAAATAAACCGATGACAGCCCTATCTGCTACAGGCGTGATTCTTTTAATTGCTGCCCTTAACATAAGGTTTTTTAACAATATTGAAATACTGAAAAACAGTATCCCTGCAAACCATACGAACAGCATTATTTTATCCAATGACAAGACATTAGATGTATTCTCAATGAGCGGTAAAGAGACAACCTGTTCCATCAGAAAAGGGATATAAGTGTCATCGCCGGGAGACGTTGAGAAAAAATTTAATATACTCACCGGACTTTTAATGCTCCATGGCACAAACATGCGGAAAACCAGCAACAGCCACAAGCCATAGCTCCACCATGCCGGAAATTTTGCTTTTGTAAAAGTTTTCAGCACGAGTATAATACAAACAAATATACTTATAGACAGAGTTGATTCAAACAGCCATCTCAGCATTGCTGCTGTATCAAAGGATATATTTCCCATTACTATTACCCCTTTTTCTTCTCTATGATATATTTCCTGAGTTCATCTATATCTTCCAGGGTCAAATCTTCGTTTTCCACCATTGACACAAGCATAGGTTTCATTGAGCCACCGAAAAGCCTTTTAACAAACATACGGCTTTCGGTCTTTACAAAATCCGCTTCTTCAATGAGAGGATAATAATTATATTCCCTTCCTGTTTTCTCATATCCGATAGCCTTCTTTGTTAATAACCGATTAATAAGAGTTTTTATTGTCTTGAATTTCCAGTCTGTGGTCTTCGTCAGAATTTCGATAATCTCCATGGCTGTAATAGAATTATTTTTCCAGATTACCTTCATAACCTGATGCTCTGCTTCTGATATACTTGGGACCTGCTCCATTTTACCTCCTCTATGAATTACGCACGTAATCGCATTATCGATTACACGCTTAATCTTTGTCAAGTTATTTTGTTAAATATTTTAAATATATTTGTTTCTTGCTGTTATTATTATGTTTATTCAATATGTAAAAACAGTAAATAATCATACCTCTGCTTCTTTATTTTTTTCTTGACACCGCTATTAACGAGGTAATATTATTTCTTTAATATTAATAAATATCCGGAGACAGGTATGCCAAAAGAGAAGGATTGTGAAATCAGGCTTGGTCGACTGGAAATGCAGATTATGAATGTTGTGTGGGAAAAGGGAAAGGCCACAGTTCATGAGGTAAAAGAGGCCCTTGGTAAGGGCCGCAAACCTGCATACAGCACTATTCTTACCATGATGAGAAAAATCGAGGCCAAAGGCTACCTTGAGCATGATGTGGATGACCGGACCTATGTCTACCGACCTACAATCAGCCAGGATACCGCACGTAGAAGTATTCTTGGTGATATTATGGACCGGCTCTTTGCAGGCTCTCCCACCCTGTTGCTGAACAGCCTTGTTGAACAAAACCAGGTAAATGATAAAGAGCTTGCTCAGCTTAAAAAACTTATTAATGAGGCAGCAGAAAATGAGTAATATCCTGACTGTTATAATGAATGCTGTCAGTGATTATCTTGTTCTTGTATCTGTCATTACTATCTTACTGGTATGCCTTGCCTGGGCGATAATAAAGCTCGCAAGAATAAAAACCCCTGCTCATCTGCATATGGTATGGTTCTTAACCCTTATTGCAGTTGTTATAACACCTGTCCTGTGGCTTTACGGACCAAAGCTGCCGATATCCATAGTTCCTGCAGAAAATTCTTTTATTGGAGAGATCTTACTGCAGCAGGTAGAGTCCAATTCCGAAATGTCAGGTGAGGATTTCTCGTTGATCACACTTTTTTTCGGTAAAAATATCATTGTATGGTTATGGTGCACAGGATTCATCTTTTTATCAATCCGGTTTGTTATAAGCGGATATCGCCTTTCACACATCATAACTTCATCCATGCCTGTTGCCGATGATATACTTCCTGATAAATTTTATACAAAAAATGTAAAACTTCTGCGTACTTCTCGTTTAGGAAGCCCTGTATGTTTTGGTATTATACGCCCAACTATCCTGCTGCCGGATAGAATGTATCAAAACAGCTCTTCTGAAGAACTCCGCATGATAATTCGTCATGAAATGGCCCATATTGCAAGAAAAGACTGCTGGATTAATCTGTTTCAGCGTGTTGTGGAGACCCTTTTATTTTTTCATCCGCTTGTATGGTATGCAAGCCGCCAGCTTACGGATCAGAGAGAACAATTATGTGACAACCATGTAATCAATGATGGTGCGTCTCCTCAGAATTATGTAAAAATGCTGACCCGCATTGCCGAGCTGTGTTTTGAAAGAAATGAGCATCATGCTGTTGCCCTGTTTGAGGGCAAACTGCTTACAAGGGTGTACAGCCTTCTAGAGCCTGGAAATAATAACCAGACCAGGGCTTCTCTTCGGGCAACTGTAACAGGATTATTGATCATGTTATTGTGCCTTGCTGCCTGCACTATTCAGATGGAGGCAAAAAAAGGTACCGGAAGTTCCAATGGATCTTTGCCGGCAGTAGAAAGTCAGGCACAAAATAAGGGCCTTTTCTCTACAGCATATAAATTTGAAGATTTGGACGAGCGTCCGACTACTCTTGAGGGCATTAGGCCGTTCTACCCCTTTGCAGCCATGGCAGGGCAGCTTGAAGGGAAAGTTGTCGTTAGATTCGTTATTGATAAGGAAGGATATCCAAGGGAACCCGAAATTTTAAGCGCCGAACCTGAAGGCGTTTTTGAAGAAGAAGCATTAAAAAGTATAAAAACATATAGATACAGACCTGCTGTAAAGGATGGCAAAAACGTCGATTGTATAGCAATAAGGGCTATGAACTTTATACCCCCAAAATAGCGGATGTATTGAGATATATTTTTTTGCGTCTATATATTACCATGGTAATATTAAGCCAATAATGGAAAGGAGACACAATGAAAGGTCTAACATTTTTTATTTCACTCATTCTGTTTTTATCCTCTATTTCTCTTGCTCAGACCAGGAAGGTATCTGTCGCAGATTATATACCGGATGTACCCAATCCGGCTTATAAAGCCGGTGAAGGCCCACTTGTGCTCATTGATGAAGCACACAATAATTATCACAAAGCTGGTGAGCGTTATAAGCCCTTTGCCGAACTGCTGCGGTGTGACGGTTATAAGGTAAACAGCCTGGTCAAACCATTTTCAGAAGAAGCCCTTATGGATACAGGCCTATTATACATATCTGGTTATGTCTGAAGATTATGACATCAGAGACTTTGAGGCTATCAGTGACTCTTTTTATAAACGGCATATGGCAGAAACCGGAAAAGAGCTCAATATGTCAATAAGACTTATGATAGAGCCGCTGGCAGATATTCACTATAATTCGGATGCAGGATCTGATTTCCCAAAGGGAAACAAATATTACCTGTATGGATTTATAGCGGTAGGTATTTTCATTCTTCTTGTTGCCTGTATTAACTATATTAATTTAGCGACAGCCCGGGCTTCAAGAAGAGCGGGTGAAGTGGGAATGAGAAAGATTCTTGGTTCAGGAAAAGCACGTTTAATAACGCAGTTTCTTGGGGAATCCATAACTATTTCATTTATTGCGATGCTGCTGGGATGTTGTCTGGTTCAGCTTGCATTTATCGCTACTCCAATAAATCAGCTTCTTGGGACTACGCTCACACTGGACCTTACAGATAATCCGATGCTGGCTGTATGGATGCTGCTGTTTATCCTGGGCTTTGGTTTTATATCCGGCATTTACCCTGCTCTCTACCTCTCCTCTATAGCTCCGCTTTCAGCGCTTGCCAGGTTTAAATCAGGTAAAAAAAGTATAAAGCTTAGAGAACTGCTTGTGCTTGTCCAGTTTATTATCTCGGTAACTGTGATTGCCTGTACCCTGCTTATGGCTTTACAAATGAAGTATATTTATAAAAAATCCCTGGGTTTCGATAAAGAGAACAAGTTGATTGTCACACTGCGGACTGCAGATACTATAGATAAAGTCCCAGCCCTTAAAAAAGAGCTATTAGCAAAGAGCAATATCCTGGGAGTGTCTATCTGCGATAAGGTACCTGGTAATATCGGAGGATTGTCAGCGCTTATGATTGATAATAATGATGGTGTTCCTGAACAAATACCTGCAAAAGAGATGTCTGTAGGAAAAGATTTCCTTGAAGTAATGGGAATTGAATTAACAGCCGGCAGAGGATTCTCAGAGATGCCTTTCAACTCTGTTCTGGTAAATGAAGCCATGGTAAATAAAATGGGATGGGAACAGCCGATTGGCAAAAATATCAGTATTATTGGAAATCATATAGCAACGGTTACAGGTGTTGTAAAAGATTTTCATTATGAGTCCCTGAAATCCGATATCAGGCCTATTGTTATGCGAAGGCTGGTGGCAGATACCAGGAATGTTCCGCCTCCACAGCGTACCTCTATGACAATGTTTTTAGTCCTTAATCTCGCTCCGGAAAATATTCCCGACACATTACATTTTCTTGAGAATAGATTTGAAGAGTTTGATCCCAGACATCCCTTTGAGTTTGAATTTCTTGAAGATTCTTTGAATAAACTATACCTGTCAGAACAAAATCAGATGGCATTAATCGGAACCTTCGCAGTCATTTGTATCTTTATTTCCTGCATAGGGCTTTTTGGCCTTACAGGTTTTACAACAGAGCAGCGGAAAAAAGAAATCGCAATAAGAAAAATATCAGGCGCATCCACAACACAAATTATAGTTATGCTGACCCGAAATATCGAATTGTTGGTTCTGGGGGGTGCAGTTATTGCATCATTAATTGCTTACTATGCGATAGACACCTGGCTGACCGATTTCAGGTACAGGATAAATATGAATGAAAATCTGTGGATATTCCTTATTGCTGCTGCAGTAGCTATAACCATTACATTTATAACCGTTGCCATACAGTCATTCAGGATCGCACGATCAAATCCGATTAATTCAATCAGGTATGAATAATAGACAAAATGATGGAAAATGTATTGCCTGTGCAGTCATGTTACCGGTAAATTTTAAGCCGGGGCCTGAAAAGGGAATATTTTAACAACTGGCGGGGATGTAAAGGGGTAGTCATTACTATTTAAAACTTTAGCAGTTCCAGATGACAACCATATTCCTTAGTCATCGTTTCCGGAAAGGAGGACATTCGTGCAGAGGTGATTTGAAATAACTATGCACGCTCTGCATGAACGTCCTTACCTCGATTAATATAGGTAGGGTGTGACAAAAGTGTAGGGGGCTAAAAATATTTTGCCCTTATACAGTCGCCATATTAATCTTATTAACACAGTTTAATCTATTAATTGCCCGCACCTATCTATTATTTAAAATACCAGTTTAATAAGTAAGCATAATCCCCTTTTATTTTATTCCGCAGTCTTTGCTTCTTTTATTTTTTTTAATAGCTGATCAAAATAATTAACATACCACCGATAATAACCGTCGCTTTTATCGACCAATTTTATTGCAGTTTCATATTTTTCTTTTGCTAAATCCAGTTTTCCGGAAGTTGCATAGTGTACTCCAATCATAAAATGGGCCAGTGATTCATTGGGATTTTCATCAATAATAAACCTGAATATTTCAATAGCCTTTTTTTTCTCCTAAATTATATAGTTGTTGAGCTTTCGGTAAAGAAGCCCAGGATGGCACCGGGATTTTATACCCATAGACATTAGATAATTTGCTGTAATACTCTTTTAATTGCTCAAATGACATCTCCTCGATCTGAGCAGCGGTAAGTCTCCAGCTGGAAAAAAGGTCTTCAAGGTTATTGTAAAAGACTCGATGGACTATTGAACCATGGTTTTCATTTTCCATAAAACTAAAATTAAAATTCAGCCATTCCGGTTTCTTTTTTTTCAAAAGTTCTGCAAAATCAAGGACCGGAATCCTGTATTGATCAGGGTCTCCATCTGAAATACTAAAATAAAGAGTCTTTTTAAAACTCGGTTTTTTATCATACAGGGCCTCAAATTTTTTAAAAGTCAAAATACCACCGCCAGAGGCGGTGGCTTGATGTTGTTAGTCCTAAAAGGTACCCCTTGTTATATACTTATTTAAACAGATTTAATTGTGTCTGTTCGATTTCTTTT
>JASFHE010000014.1:0-24359 GCA_050123415.1 Desulfobacteraceae bacterium
CAGCTGATAGAGTAAATTTGTGAACGTAATCGTGAAAAAGAGATAGCTCAGGCCACCTATATTCTTTTTTTTGACTTGAAATTTAAAATCTAGAGGCCTGCCATGATTCAATGTCGGATTTTGGGCTTTTTATACATCTTGACACACAATGCCGGCCTCAATATACTCAGTTCCTGAAAAAGGGATTTTTATCAATGAAATACCAACCTATAAAAAGGAGGTTCAAATTGTCCAGAAAGTTATGTTCAATATTATTAATTATTCTTCTCATGGCAGTATGCGCTACAGCATATTCTGCTGAGAAAAAAATCAGGGTGTTGAATCCGACACCGCCCAATACAATGGTCGATCGCATACCTCTTACACCCCGTCTTGATACACTGGAAGGAAAAACAATATTCCTGGTGGATATCGGCTGGGGAGGTAAGGATGCGGCGCCCAGTATTTATAAGGAAATTAAAGCCTGGTTTGCCAAGAATATGCCGAGTGTGAAAATAGAGACCAGAGGAATCAAAGGCTTCTACATGCAGCCTCAGCCGGAACTCCTTAAAGAAATTTCCGAAAAGGGTGATGCCGCCATGTTCGGCATAGCCGGTTGAGACAGCTGTATTTCGGCAGTGAGCCGAAACTGTAAAGAGCTGGAACAGCAGTATGGCATCCCCAGTGTCGCGGGTTCTGCATCAAATATTGTGAATTATGTGGATTATAATTTCAAGTTTAACAATGGATCGCCTGTTCGTTTTTTAGGCTTTCCATTTCCGGTGGCCGGACAACCTCAAGAGGTCCACCATAAGTATATTTTTGATGGTAATGACACTGTAAGCGGAAAACCCATGATGCAGGCATTCATTGATGCGTTGACCGCTCCTCTTACTAAAGAAGAGAAATACAAAGGACCGGCGCCTGAACCTCAAAAAAAGTTTTCGAAATTTCTCGGGCCTGACACCGAAGAGAACCTTCAGCAGCTTTTCATTGAAAAAGACTGGACAGACTATCTTCCCATAGTTCTTCCGACCGAAGAACGGGTGGCAAAAATGCTGGAAGGCACCACTCATGATCCGAAAGAAGTTATCAAGGTGCTGGACTGGCCGGGAGGCAACCGGGAGATTACAGTAGAAAGAGTGGCGACCTGCGCTGTCATGTCCGGAGCCAAACCGGAGCATCTTCCTGTGATCCTGGCCCTGGCCAACCATATACCCTTTGGGAACTCAACGTCATCCATGGCAAACATGATCCTGGTAAACGGGCCCATACGCGATGAAATAGGCATGAATTACGGCCACAACGTTATGGGACCGCATAACCTGGCCAACTCGGTTATCGGCCGCAGTTACACAATTATGTCGAAAACCATCGGAGGTCTTCACAGCAAAAAAACAACATGGAGCACCCTGGGAAGCACCATGCAGTATAATAATGTCTGCATCGCGGAAAACGAGGAGGCATTGCCAGAAGGATGGAAACCTTTTCATGTACAGGCCGGGTTTAAGCCAAATGATAACGTCATAACCGTGGCAACCGGCTGGTCATATATTTCCTGCGTAACAGAGGCCAAGAGGGAGTACCCCGTGAATATGTGGATGGGTGATTTAATGAAGGCACTTACTATGCCAATGGGCACGGTCATTATGGATCCGACTGTTGCCGAACTTCTTAAGGATACCTATGGCTTTAAGACCAAAGAGGAGCTTTGCAAGTGGTTCGCAGAAAATGTTGAAAAAACCATGCAGCCTTCCGGGCAGAAGGTAAAACCCTTCCAGGAATCCTCAATAAATATAATTGTTACCGGAGGCGGGGGCCAGACAACATGGTTTGTTACGGATTTCATGCTGAATCGTAATATGGTTACGATGGGAGGGAGTACACTAATTGACAACTGGAGGTAAAATTACTAAACTAGGATGTAACAATTTTGCTGAAGGCTGTTAGTGTACTACAATCAGGATCAGCCCTTGACATCGGACAATCATTATTGATCATATCCGGTGTCAGGGGCTGAATCCATTGATCAATGTAGTGTAAAAAGCTATGCCGTAAGGAACCGGAATGACTGATAAGGTCTTGAAAGGATCGGAAGCCCACATTCATCAAATAGGTGTGATTGGAAAAGATCTGGATAAAACAGTTTATTTAAGCTGGAGGTTTGTGTTTTTTATCAATGTGCCCATTGCTTTTTTCGCCACCCTGCCGGGGTATCGAGTTATTCCCGGAGGAACAGGAAAGCCGGAACAACGGCTGGATATCGCAGGAGCGGTACTGGGAGGGGGGTTGTTCCAGAGTCCTATGAACAGTGCGGCCATGGGCAGTGCACCGAATCAGTTTAGAGGTGTTGCTTCCAGTATCCTTGTCATGATGCGCAATGTCGGTATGGTGTTTGGAATCGCTATCGCGGGTACGATTGTTTATAATATAGCTTCTTTTACCACTCAGGGGCACGCGGGATTATTTTCGCCCGGTCAACCGGGGATTTTTCTCAAAGGCCTCAAATGGGCGTTTATTGCAGCATCAGGAGTCGTAATCCTTTCCGCTGTATCGGCACTATTTGCCAGAGCTGATAAATAAATGAAATATGGACAATCTCCCGTTGGCATCTGACATTTACAATCGAACACTGTTTTCTTAGCCTCTTTTTTTACCTCTTCAATATGAGGTATGTCAAAAGGCAGTTCCATTATGAAAGCCACTTCATCTTTATCAAACCATATTCCCTTGCAGGACGAACAAAAGTCCACCTCAACTCCCTCAATCTTCATTTCGTGAATTTCTTCCTGGCACTTTGGGCAGATCATAAAACACCTCCTTAAGATTTAATACCTGAAAATTTCCACCGGATGTCGTAGTGAGGCGCAAATTTCAGGCTATCTGTTTATGAACATTTTTAGCCTTGTAGAGCTTGATGATGTCTTTTCTTATTTCATTAACTTCCTTTTTAGTAGGAAATAAGGGACAACAGTAGGGTCGGGATTTATTCCCTACCGGTTTTTGTATTATATACATCGTAGAGCCAAGGCATGCCTTGTCTCTACATGGTGGTGTATAAAACACCACCCTACGAAAAAAATTCCGGGTTATCACATCGAAATGACCATAACAACACAGCCTGTTCGCAGGAATGACAAATAAAGGACCACGATTCTTAAAATCAATGACTTCTGTTTTCTAATTTCTGTTTCCTGTTTTCCTTTTCCTGCTTTTCCTATATGGATCGTTACTTTTCAGATGAGCCGTCCATGTCTATAAAAATGTACTTGTTACGCATATCCTCCGGTACCAGGTCTCTCCTGGCGGTCTCGACCAGCTTGGGACCATAGTGCGCCTGCATAAACAGGAAGGGCCGGGTCACCTTATTAATGTTAAAGGGACAGTGCACAGTGTTTTCCGGGATATAGATCAGCGTTGATTTGGTAATGATGTGCTTTTCCATTTCTTCTCCCATGAACATCTCGAATTCCGCTCCCAGGTCCTCCGGATGTTCAGGATCGGATCCGATTGCAACCAGTACTTCCGGAACCGGGTGCGTGTGGGGACCGTGCCCGAGTGTTTTAGTTGAGGTTTTCCCCATCCACATAGCCGAAAAGTAGTTGCAACCTTCTATGATATCGTTGTCCGCAAAAGTTACAAACATGGGGCTTGCACCGAATCCGATATTCTTTTCTTCTTGAGTCAGTTCATTAAGAAAGCACTTACGGTATTTCTGTCCCTCGGGCGCCTTGGGATCTACCGGGCTCGCAGTCGCGGCCAGGCTCTCTTTAGATGGGATGAAGGCCGAAGCAAACATTCCTGCAAGGGCAATTCCAGCGGCGCCTGCGCCTAGTTCCTTTACGAATCCTCTCCGAGTTGTACCTTTTTCTGTGTTTAATTCAGTATCCATATGAGCATCTCCTTTCTAATAAATGTTTATGCCTTAAGCGGCGCAAAATCCGCCGGGCCGACAAGCGTTACATTCATTCCCGTCAGGGCGTCTTCCACAACCCCGGTGTAATTGCCGAGTACCATAATCTGATGCAGCCCCGGGATGTTCTGGAGGAACCGGTCCACATCCTTTATTTTTACGTCCATTGTGTTAGCACAGGCAGTATTCATGGGGCCGCTTTGGGGTGGTGCATTATCGGTGTCCACCTGGCTTTCAATCCGTCCCGGCCACAATGCAAAGCTTTTCAGGTCCTTGCTGAATCCGCCGGTAAGGACCTGCCCGTGTATTGGGAATTCAACTTCCGGCACCGCTCCCTTCCCGAACCCGTGGTAGGAGTGAAGCTTGTACTTCATTTGTGGATTGTTCGGGCCATTCAGCTTAAGCGGGGCAGTGCAGTGACTCACGGTAATTTTTGAATCCGGATGATTAACTGACATCAGGTTGCACATAAAGGAAGGTTTGCGGCTGATTTCCTCCAGGAACATGGATGAAAGCATGCTGCACACGTCCGCTTCACAGGCTGCTGTTATTCCCTCGTCCCGTAAGCGCGAAAAGGCCAGGCAGGGGTAGGGCAGTATCGGTTCCGGGCTCAGGGTGAATCCAAGACAATCTATTGAAATGGCACTAAGGCCTTCTTTTTTAACAATGGAACGCAGCAGGATATAGAGCCTGCATGCATCTATAAGGGTTTTATCCGAAACTCCTTTGATTTCCTTTGCCTCTCTTTTCCAGCGCTCAATCTCCTTCACGGCGTCTGCTGCGTTCACTTCCTTATAAAGCGCTGCCAGCTCTTCAATGGGCCGGAACTTAAGCTTTACGCCGGTGCGCCGGTAGACAAGGTCTTCATTAAGGTTGTGGGATGTTACTGTAGTGGAATCAAAGGGTCTTCCATAAAGGATGGCCTTACTGCCTTCAAGTATCCCGGGGGATGCTGCGATTCTGATCCGTTCCAGTGCCTGGTCCCTGGAGATGGCGAAGGTGATATTTGCGCCGTTTCCCCGCAGGGATGAAGCAAAATTTGCGTCAATGGGGATTAGTTCCGGGTTAATGGTAAGGACGATTACGGGAATATCAAGGTCTCCCATGGTGTCGCTCAGTTTTCCAAAGCTGAAGGTCATGCGTGGAAGAATTAGGAGGAGAATGTCCATGTCCTGCCCGTGAATTGTCCGGACGATTTCATCCGGATTCTGATAATTGACCTTTATGGACGACACCCGGAGGTCGACTCCCGGAATGGAACGCATTGATTCCATGTACTTTTCATGTTCCGATGGATTATTGCTCAGGCAGAGAAGGTTTTTTTTGCCTCCTGCCGGACGAGACCGGATTACTCCGGCAGAACTCCTATCCGCGAAGGCTGCTCCCGGTAAGGTTGCCGCCATACCTGCCAGCGTTATGGTTTTTATAAAATCCCGCCTTCCTGTATTGATTCTCTTTTGATTCACATCAGTCACCTGAACCTCCTTAAACATCCTGTAAATTTATTATAATCGTGAACCGGGATAAACCTGTTACTTTGGATATAACTGATTGATTGCTGTAATGAAAGAAAAATATCCGAATACCAAATTTATATATCATGATAAGCAGGCTGGTTCCATGAATATGAACGAGGACCCGGCATTGGGAGCGGCTGATGCCCTGATTGTAGCAACCGGGCACTGAAGCGCCTGTGCGCCTGGGGTCACCAGGCAGGCGATAGAGCATGAAGCCAGCAATACCGCTTATAGTATCAAGTTTTGTAGAACAGTTAAAGGATGTTGCCCTTACAGCAGGAATGCCCGGAATCAGGATTCAATGGATACAGGGGCCGGTCTGGGGTAAAACAGGGAAACAACTGCGCGAAGACGTTGTCCTGGGCAGGAATCCTATTACCGGAGAACAGGTATTGGAGGGAATTGTTGATAACCTTACAAGACCATTGACCGACGAAGAAAAAAGGACAGATGAGATCAAGCGCAGCAAAGGGCCTGAGACCTTTACCGGAACAGCCGATGAGCTTCAGCAGATGTTCCTGGAAAAGAGATACACGGATTTTATGCCCATCATCCTTCCGACTGAAGAGAAGGTGGCTGAGATGCTTGAGGGGACCAGTCATGATCCTGACGAGGTACTTGGTACCATGTCTCCCTATAAGGGTGGATTTGAATCCTGGACTTACACGGTAAAAACCGTGGCTATTAATGCTGTTAATGTATGGGGTAATAAAATGAACTATCCTCAGATTATTAAAGATATATACAAGACCCAGGATGGTTCCCTCGCGTTCTGTAAGGATTAATCCGTGGAGGTAGCTTTCGGAAAGCAGGCTGTAGCTATTTAGGCTGAAGGCTGTTAGTAAAACAGACAAAAAAAATGCAAAACCCCACTTTTCTTTTCTATAAAGTGGGGTTTTGTTCTTACCTAAAAACTAGGGAGCAGGAGTAGTCAAATCCAGTAATTCTTCGATCACAGCCATAAATTCTGCTGCTTCCGCCTCCAGACCATAATTATAACGACTGGCACCTTCCCTGGTATACTTGCATCCAAAAACAAAAGTCGGGGTTGAATAATCAGGATTAAACATACCGAAAATATCAATTTCAGACTCAGGAATAGTACCTTCTACCTCATCGGTAAGAAGATCATCACCGGTCCTGTTATAAAGATCCCATATTTCCCAGTGATGTGCGACTATTAACCCATCCTCCACGTACATTTTAGCAACCGGATCAAATGCATTAGCGTCCCATGCGCAGTAAGGGCAGGTAGAAGATGAATACATTCTTATTACCGGTTTGCCATCTTCCAGGCAGATGTCGCCACCTTCATCATCAAAGGTGGTGATTGAGGATGGTACAATGTTATTAGGATCTATTGTATTATCAACAGGGGTATCCGTGCCTCCACCACCGCCACCACCACCGCCAGAGGCAACAATAGTTATCAAACCGATTACCATCACTAATGACAAACAAAAAGAACTGATCATTTTTCGCTTTCGCATCTGCTTTTCCCTCCATCCTGTTTTTTCTCTTCTGTTGAAATTGGAATAGTTTTATTTCATATCATGAAAATAACAGGTCTGGCAAGTGATACACTCAGCATGACAGCTGTAAATGGGATTATTTTCTCAACTGTTGAAATTACAGAATCCTGGATTGATCTAAGTAATTATATCAACGATGGTTAAAAGTAGGTCGGGATTTATTCCCGACCGGTTTTTGTTTTATGTATATCGCGTAGAGACAAGGCATGCCTTGTCTCTTGGTGGCGTATAAAACACCACCCTACAAAAAATTACTCGTCTTTCACCTCAAAATGGTATTACTTTCCAGTTTGTCAGATTGGATTTTATACACTAATATCTTTTTCCTATACTATCAGCCTTCAGTCTAAAAAGCTTCAGCCTGTTTTTATTGTCGCCCATTCCGGAATGACACCCGGATCAATTGAAAAAATGATTGTTCCAAAGAAATAGAACAATGCACCTATTACGATTATTCCTACAATATTAATAAAAATACCGACTTTAACCATATCTATTATCCTGATTTTACCGCTTCCGAACACTATGGCATTTGGCGGTGTTGCTACCGGCATCATGAAGGCGCATGATGCGGATAAGGTTGCAGGTATCATTAACAGCAGGGGATTTGTCTTCACTGCTACTGCAACAGATGCCAGTATCGGCAGGATCATTTCGGTTGTTGCAGTGTTTGATGTAAGTTCGGTTAAAAAAGTAATTGCAGTGCATGTAACTGTAACTATCAGGTATGGTGAAGTGCCTGCAAGGCCCTTGAATTGTTCTCCTACAAGGGCTGACAGGCCGGTAACCTGAAAACCCTTTGCAAGGGCAAATCCTCCGCCAAACAGGAGTACAATATGCCACGGGATTGCCTTGAACACCTTGACATCAATTATTGCATCATTTCCCGATGATTTATCCCTGGAAGGTATTATAAAGAGGATCATTGCCATGAATACCGCTACGGTACCGTCATCAATAAGATCGGGGTAGGGCAGCAACTGAGACCATCCGGGAATTGTAATCAACCCTATATTTATTTCTTTCCTGAATATCCATAACAGGGCGGCAGATATAAAGACTACTGTGACGGCCTTTTCTTCAAAACTCATGGGCCCCAGGTTTTTATACTCACTGTGAACAATCTGTTTGTCTGCCTTAAGATGGGCCGGGAAATTATAAAAGACCTTAGTAAGTAAAATCCAGATTATAGCGAGCATTATGATTGTAAGGGGAAGGGCCATAATAAACCATTGTCCAAAAACTACGGGTTCGGCATTCGGGAATGTAATCTCAAAAATTCGGGCGAATGAAAGGTTGGGAGGTGTTCCCACAAGTGTTGCTATGCCTCCGATTGAACATGCATAGGCAATGCCCAGCATAAGGGTGATTGTGAATTTGCAGGCGTCCTTTTCTCCGAATTTTTCTTCCATTTGTGAAATGATTGACATACCTATGGGGACCATCATGATAGCTGTAGCCGTATTTGATATCCACATTGAGAGGAACGCGGCAGAGATCATAAAGCCAAGGATAATGGTCGAAGGGCTCCCTCCGATAATTCCTATTATCCGTAATGCGATTCTTTTATGTAAGCGCCATTTTTCCATTGCAATGGCTATGATAAAACCGCCGATAAATAAAAAGATTGTACTGTTTATATATATAGGTGCTGTGCTTTTACCCTTCATTATCCCCATTATCGGATACAGTACCAGCGGCAGAAGTGATGTTGCCGCAAGGGGTATGGCTTCGGTAATCCACCATGCGGCCATAAGTGCAGCAATCGCAGCCATTTTTTCTGCCATGGGATTTTCGGGTGACGGATTTATCAGCAGTATCAGGATGAATAAAAACGGACCGAGGAAAAGCCCGGTATTTTGAAAATCACCTTTTTTTAATGAAATATTATTGCCGGACATAAAAAAATTTTAAATTACCCCTTGACTGGTATTTAACCATGCTTATATTTCATTTTGAAAAAACGAGTGTATAGTACTGATAATACAGGTTAAAATTGTTTGCATGTTGCATGCTTCCGGGGTTTGACTATTGATTTTGGAAGGCAATATTTAAGCAAAGCTGATCAGCATTAAGATAATTATCAAAAATCATTTCCCGGACAGTCTTGAACCGGACATATAGAATTGCCTTCCCAACAGGGTTATCGGACATTTATCACATTAATGAAATTTGTTCAATATTTGAAAGTGTTAATTGAAATATAGCTCTATTAGTCTGATTAAAGATTAATATATATTGGTAAAATATAATAAACATGCATAAATGAAAGGAGGATTCAGCTATGTTATTTCTTAAAAAAGAACCTGACTGGAGAAACTTAAACAACTGGAGTCCCTTCAATGAGCTTAACCGCATGAGAAGGGATATGGAAAGGTTAACAGAAGGCATTTCAAGAGGTTTTACACGTGGGTCGGGTGCGGGTGTATTTCCGCTCATGAACCTGACAGAAGATAATGATGCCTATTATATCCGTGCTGAGCTGCCGGGCATGAAGGCTAAAGAAATTGGACTTTCGGTTACCGGAGACAGTATTTCAATTTCAGGTGAGAGAAAAATAGCAAATGAAGATACTGGTGCCAAATATCACAGGAGAGAGAGGGAATCGGGCAAGTTTAACAGAATACTCAATCTGCCCGGACCAATCGATGTTGAAAAGGTAGACGCATCAAGTATTGATGGAGTACTGACAATAAAGCTTCCTAAATCGGAAGCAGCAAAACCAAGACAGATTACTATCAAATAAGAAAAAACAGAAGGGAGGAATGAATCATGACCGAATCTGAAGCAAAAGCATTACAGGCAAAGGAAAAATCAGAAGTATCAAGCATGACTGAGCAGACAAAACCGGGACTGGTTTTTACTCCGGATGTAGATATATTCGAAACGGAAAAGGGCTTGACACTTCTGGCTGATATGCCTGGAGTAAAGGCTGAAGACCTGAACATAGATTTGAGAGAAAATGTGTTGACTCTGGATGGTGATGTAAAAAAACCGGAAGGTCAAAATGAAGTGGATCTCTTTACCGAATACAGGACCGGTAAATACCACAGGCAGTTCAACCTGTCGGAAATAATCGATCAGTCAAAGATAGAAGCAACAATGACAGACGGAGTATTGAGACTTACGCTTCCAAAGATAGAGGCTGCCAAGCCGCGCAAGATTACTATTAAAGCATCATAACTGGCGATCAGCAATCAGCTTTCAGCAATCAGTTAAGACTTTAAAAGTCCTGGCTGAACGCTGAATGCTGAAAGCTGATAACTATACTTACAGATTATATGCCGTTTCATCATGCTGGCTCAAATCAAGTCCATTGATTTCATCTTCTTCCGAAACACGTATACCTAAAGTTTTATCGATAATCTTAAAAAGTATATAGGTTAATACAAAACTGTAGACAATCGTTACACCAATTGCCAGACACTGTATTCCAAGCTGGGCAGGGTTTCCGGAGAAAAGACCGTCCGCTCCTGCCGGATTTACAGCAGTGCTGGCAAAAAGTCCTGTTGCAAACAGGCCAAGCACACCGCCGACACCGTGAATACCTACTACATCCAGACTGTCATCATAACCAAAACGGTTTTTGGCCATGATGCCATAGTAACAAACGATACCGGCCAGGATACCTATAATCGCTGCTGATATCGGGCCTATAAAACCGGATGCGGGAGTAACCGTGGCCAGGCCTGCAATGGCCCCGCTGGCGGCCCCAAGGGTAGTTGCCTTTCCTATATACTTCCATTCCATTGCTATCCAGGCAAGGGCGCCTGTTGTGCCTGCGATATGTGTTGCTACAAATGCGTTACCGGCAGTGGCACCGACTGAAAGAGCGCTGCCTGCGTTAAAGCCGAACCAGCCAAACCATAATATTCCTGCGCCCAGTAAAGTCATGGGAAGATTGTGAGGTTTCAGTTCCTCAGAACCGTAACCTTTTCTTTTTCCCAGCATTATTGCAGCAACCAGAGCCGCAGCACCTGAGCTCAGATGCACTGCTACTCCTCCGGCGAAGTCTATAGCCCCCAGTTTTGCCAGCCAGCCGCCATTACCCCATATCCAGTGGCAAAGCGGGTTATAAACAAGTATTGCCCAGAAAAGGCTGAAAAGAAGGAACGGTCCGAATTTCATCCTTTCGGCAAACGCTCCTGTTATAAGGGCCGGTGTAATAACTGCGAACATGCATTGAAAAATCATAAAAACATTATGTGGAATAGTGGTCGCATAAACATCATGGGGAGTTGAGCCTACCCCATTAAGTGCAAACCACTCAAGTCCTCCTATAATGCCCCATTTGTCAGGGCCGAAGGACATGCTGTATCCTATGAGTATCCATTCAAGGCTGATTACACCGATCAGGATAAAACTCTGCATTATGGTTCCCAGAACATTTTTGCTCCGCACCATTCCCGCATAAAAAAGCGCCAGTCCGGGTGTCATCAAAAGGACCAGTGCAGCCGAAACCAAAATAAAAGCAGTATCGCCCGTGTTCATATTTTACCCTCCTGATTTTTAAAGCTACAGAAATGTATGCAAAGAATGCAAAAGAGGGGCCTTATTAAAAAGACAATAATTAAACTGTATATTTAATAAATTGAATAAATATAGATAACTTATAAATAATGCAATAAATACAAAAGTGTAAAAACAGGGCTTAAAAAACCCAAAATTGTAGAAATTGTAAAAATTACTATATTGTCGAAAATGTATTTTATTAAAAAATAATCCTCATAATAGTAAAAATGGGCATAAAAAGTCTAAAAAATTACAATATTGTAGGTTGGTAATTGTGTCTCTCGAAAAAATAACAATATTGGCGTATTTAGTATTTGGCAAATAACTCGATAGTCTTGAGTCCCGATCAAATAAAAGAAAAGGTTGCTTATATTTAATAGTTTGAGTTAGATTCCTTATTCTAATTTGAACAAAAAATTATTTTGAAATCATATGTACACAACTGAAACAAATAGATCCTGGTATAGATGGTATATCCTTTTTTTGGGGGCCATGTCCTATTTCTTTATTGCAGGCTTTTCAAGGATGTGCATGCCTGTCCTGTTTAAAGAAATCTCTGAGGATATCGGGCTGAGTATGCTTGAAATAGGTGCTGTCTGGGGGATGGATCCCCTTGCAGCGGCAGGATTATCTTTGTTTGCATTTTTAAAAAAGGAAAAATGATTGCCGATAAAATGAATGGGCGAAAGATTTTTCGCCCTTACATTTACCTTATACCGTAAACCTCAAACCTAAAACCGCTATTAATATGTTCCGTATTCTTTTGCTGCTTCATGCAGGGCTTTTATATTATCAAACTTTGCCTCATCGGCTGTTGCACCGGGCGCCAGTATATAACCGCCTCCCTTTCCAATTACTTCAATCAGTTTTTTCGAGTGGGCTTTAACTTCACTGGCAGTCCCTGTAACGATCATTGATGTGGGGACATTTCCCATTATGCATGCCCTGTCTCCAAGGACTTCCTTTGCTTTAAAGATATCCGTCTGGTCAAAATACCATATTACCCCTTTTGCAGGCAGGTCCTGTATTATTTCAAGTCGTGAGTTATAGCCTCCTTCCGCAAAAAGCAGAGGTACAAGACCTTCGTTGATGTATCCCTCAACAACCCTTTTAAGAAAAGGCCAGTAGAATTTTTTAAATTGCGTTTCGGACATAAATCCGTCAGCACCCCGGTGAAGAGGAATAAATACTATGGGCGTACCTGCCTTATTCGGCATCATGGTCACCATTTTTATATTCAGGTCCACCTGTTTTTCCATGTAGGCAAGGAGTCGTTCGGGCCTTTGAAACATGTCCATTATTGTGCCTTTGGTGCCTCTTAACCCGGCACCAAGGGCATCCAGAGGAGCGCCTCCTCCGATATCAAACCTGAAAAAGTTGGGAAAGCCCATTGAAAGACCACGATCTGTAATAGCCATTATTGCCTTGCGCCATTCCGTTTCTATTCCCTGAGCACGGGCAAAGGCCTGAAAACCTTCCTGTACATCAGGAGCCGCGAAAGCTGATACCATAGAAGCACCTCCGAATCCTCCGAGCATGGAAAGAGGCGGCAGATCTGCAAATGGTTTTGCTGCTTCATGTGTACGCGGGAGCATTACCCTCAAATTAAAATCAGAAGGATCATTCTCAAAATGATCCCATTCATCTGCCTTTAAAACCTCAATCTCGACATGCTGGGGCGCTACATTATCAGGAAGACCGTGGCCGGCCCATTTGCTGGTTTTTACACCGATTATCTCCATGGCTTCGCCGCTTCGGATAAGGTTTGCATCGGGCAGGACATCCAGATCAAAATCGTCCATGTATTTGAACCAGGCCTTTAAAAGTTTTTCGGAATCATACATTACTTCTTTAATCGTGAATCCTGAGTAAAATGCCGGTGCATAGCCGGGATGGCAGATTACAGGTACTCTGTCCGGTTCCTCAAGTTTGATAGCCGAAATGATCCTGCTGACCTTTGCCCTGTAGCTCTCTTCTGCTTCAGGATTGATAAAAGTAATATTTTCAGGATTAAGCCAGCTTTTAAATTTTTTTTCTCTTTTTTCTTCAGGCGAAAGTTCTGCCCATTCCTTTTCCATTTGTCCCCCCGATCCCTTATTTAAACTCATAAATATATAATCGCTGACAGGATTTTTGTTTTGTCCTCAAAACAATTTGCCCTGATAATTTATTATTCTTTTTGGTTTGTCAATATAGCATTTTTTTATTTATCACTCGTCAATCGGTATTCGTAATTCGATTGTTCAAAAAGAGAGTAGATAAAGTGTTAGAGATTTTGTGGGCTAGCTGGGTCTAAAGAAAATAAACTATGTCCTATCGGCTCAACCCTGTCGTATTTCATTAACCAGTTTTTTCAGTTCCGGCACCTTCCGGATTTGTTCTTCGTTCCAGCATGATAAAAGGCAGTTATTGTGAAATATTGGGTCGCTTTTCAGGTCATATCTCGAACAGGCCAGGGATGATTCCCAGAGGGGTGTCTCGGGAAGAGGGGAGTATTCCGCAAGATAGGGCATCGCACCTGCTTTATTTGCGAATTTAACGGTTTCCGTTACGGATTCAACAGACTGGCCCGGAAGCCCCATCAGGATATAGGCACCGATATCCTTTTTAACATATCCGGCATTAATAAGATTTTTTACGGCTGTCTCAAAATCTCCCATGGATACCTTTTTATCCAGAATCCTGTGCATATCCATATCCGAGGTTTCAAGGCCAAGCCTGATGGTCTTGAATCCTGAAGAATAGAGCAGACTGGCGATAGCCGGTGATATTTCTTTTACATGCAGCGCATTGGGCGTATGGAACCGGGCATTAATACCTTTTATTTTCAGTTTTTCAAGAATGGGCACAATATGCCTGCCTGAATCAACGAGCAGGGAATCATCATAAAAAGCGAAATCATTTACTTTATAATTTCTGTGCCAGTGTTCTATCTCATCGACAACAGCGTCGGGATCGCGTCTTTTAAAAACCGGGTACAGGAAGCTGCTTGCGCAATACTTGCACCTGTAAGGGCACCCGGTTGATGTGAGAAGGCTGATATAATCTATTTTAGGGTATGTATCAAAGGCAGGATAAAATACATTATTGTCATATAGAGACAGGATATGCCCTGTCTCTACGGGAATATCAAAACTGGCAAGGATATCCGGTAATGATGAAATATTATCCAGGGTTATTTCATCTGTTATATAATCTGCACCTGAATAACTTATCGCATGGCCTCTACACAACCTGGCGTATATTCCTCCAAGGATAACAGGGACATCCGGGTGGATCTTTTTTGCGGTAGCTATGGCCTCCACTACTCCCGGATACCAGTATGTCATAAGCGATGTTACAAGAATTGCTGATGGTTTTTTTATTTTTTTTAACTGGTTTTCAAATATTTCAGGATGAATGCCGTACCTGCTGTAGGTTCGTGGAAAATGTCTGACTGAAGCGGGTTTTTCTATTTTTTCCCTGAAATATTTTCCAGTGCCATATTTTCGGGATTTTGGTTTAGTAATGGAAAGTTCGTATAACATTTCAGGATTATTTTTGTCCATGCAGTCGATTACGTTTACGGACAGCCCTCTGCTTCGGAGATATCCAGCAATATAAAGGAGTCCAAGGGGCTTTGACCATAAATCATATGCTGCAAAGTCATATATCCATGGATTGATAAGTATTACTGAATGCATTACTATCTTTCTCACTTCTCCTTCTTAAATATATGATCTCCGCTAAAGCTCCTACCCCAATCCATCTCACCAGGGGAGGGAAGTTTTCGGAGACCATAAAAAAACCAAAATACACTATCTCATCCTGTTAATAATATTAAAAGTGTATTTTGGTTTTCCTTGAAAATATTTCTACAAGATATTAGGTTTATCCAAATTAATTAAGGAGCCTGTAGCAAATATGAGAGCTGTTGTACAAAGGGTAAAAGAGGCAAAGGTCGAGATTGAAGGGAAAGTCGTAGGTGAAATATCTAAGGGGCTTTTAATATTTTTGGGCGTTGGTGAAAATGATACGGAAAAAGAATGCGAATACATGGCCAATAAAATAATCAACCTCAGGATATTCCCTGATGAAAATGATCTGATGAACCTTTCGTTAAAGGATATAAACGGGGCAGCGCTGGTTGTGTCTCAGTTTACCCTGTGGGGTGACTGCAGAAAAGGAAGAAGACCATCCTTTATCGAAGCCGCAAGACCGGAAAAGGCAAACGAATTATATGAACACTTTATTTCGCTGGGAAAGGATAAAAATGTTTCAGTGGCCACAGGAAGATTCCAGGAGATGATGGATGTTCATCTGGTGAATGACGGTCCGGTCACGATATTGATCGACAGTTCTAAAAAATTTTAGTCCTTTTTGGAGAAGCATGAAAATAGACAATAATCCAAAGAATGAAGGCAAATCGAAATGGAAATCACGGACAGTTTACGGATTTTTAATTTTTCTGTTCCTGTTTTGTGTAGCACTTATATTTTTTAAAAACACACTTCTGACTTCAGCAGGCAGATATCTCATATTCGAGAAAATACCTGAAAAGGCTGATTTAATAGTATGCCTGGGTGGTGATAATATTGTACGCGGTCTTGCCACGGCAGATGCATATAAGGCAGGGCTTGCCCCGATGGTCTATATCTCAAGGCCGGAATTTTCTGAAAACAGTGATTTGTTGAAAAAAAGGAATATAAAATATCCCGAGTTTACTGACCTGCTTTACAATTTATTAGTTGATCTGGGTATACCCGGAGAATCAATAATCCGTGATACTACCTATGTGAATAATACACGTGATGAAGCAATATATGTCAGAAAGGAAGTAGAAAAAAGAGGGTTTAAATCCTTAATAATAATTACCTCACCCTCTCACACCAGGCGATCATATCTTACATTTAAAGAAGTATTTGAAGGGAGCGGTGTGGATATTTATTCCGTACCATCAAAATACTCAAAATATAATCCTGAAGATTACTGGAAAAAGAGAAAATATCTTAAGGAGGTTCTGCTGGAATACCAGAAACTATTATATTACAAGTTAAGATATCATATATGAATGCCTGCCTCTTCTTCGTTTATTTTTCTGTGAGCCTGTAAACACCATCCCATTCTTCCCCTGGCAATACAGGAGGATTTTCAAGAAACGCCTCACATCTTTTTATATAAACCTCACTGGGAGTTGTTATTCCATCCGGAAATCTTTCGAATTTTAAAGATTCCCTGAAACACTCTATTGCCGCCTCCCAGCGCATTTTTAGATAATACTGGATGCCCTGATCAAAAAGGTTGAAGAGTTCCTTTTCATGCTCTGTAAGTCCGTCTTTCATGGCGCACAGCTCATATATTTTAACCGGTTCCGATTTTCCTACAACAGTAATATTATCAATAAAACGGGCTTCTACGTGGTTAAAGGCCCTGTCTTTTTCTCCCTTTTCATTGATATATTCCATATTGAGTGTGTACTCGCTTACTGCCGTGTATATGCCATACTGCTTTGCTCCGGCTTCAAGCCTGGCTGCGAGGTTTACTGCGTCTCCCATCATGGTGTAGTTCATGCGCATTGTGCTTCCCATGTTGCCTACAACAATCTCTCCGCTGTTTATACCAATACGCATCATCATGTTATGTACGATCTTTGGCCACTTGTCACCGGGTGTCCATTCTTCAGGTGAAATATTTTTGATATTTCTGCCAGGCTCCCCAGGCTGTTGTTTTTCGGATCGCCATTTTTTTCGCAGGTCAATCAGCTCTCCCTGCATGTCAACCGCCACCTTGCATGCACGAAGAGGATGATCAGGGATATTCATCGGCGCTCCAAGAAAGGCAATTATCGCGTCTCCTTCGTATTTATCGAGAGTTCCCTTTTGTTCCAGCAGTATGTCAGTCATTGCAGCAAGATATTCATTTAAGAGTTCAACAAGTTGAGGAGCGGTAAGTTTTTCCGAAAAAACAGAAAAGTCCTGTATGTCAGAAAAATAAGCGGATATGATCCTTGCTTCACCTCCAAGCTCCGGAACTGTTTTACTTGACACCATATCATCAATAAGCTCGGGTGACAGGTAACTGGAAAATGTTGAATGAAGAAACCGCTTGTTTTTTTCTTCAATAAGAAAATGATGGGCTGTTAAGGATGTATATAAAAGAGCTGCTCCAAAAATAGGATATACCATGTTTACCCATAATCCGTATTTCGCAAATAAGAGCAGGCAGATATATGTAAACAGTACAATAACCAGTGCTGTGGAATAGAGGCCAGTAAGGGCTCTGGACCTTGGGATAATGAACGCCACAATTAATCCAAGGATAATAACAGCAAGGTAATCATACTCAGGGACGGTTATTGTCTTTTTTAAGAAGTCCTGACTTATGATATTATCGATTACTGAGGCATGTACTTCCAGTCCGGGCTGACCGGAATAAAAGGGGGTATTCCTCAGATCATGGGCTCCCTGAGCTGTGGAACCTACCATAACTATTTTATCCTTAAAGGTGCCTTTCGGGATATTACCTTGAAGTATATCAGTTACAGGATAATAGGGGATAGATCCCTTTGGCCCATAATAATTTATTAGCAGGCCTCCCTTTTCATCGGTAGTCACAAAGCGTTTTCCGATGCTTACTCCATTAATTCCATAGTATTTTTCGATATGTAATATCAGGGGAGGGCAGTCTAAATATTGCCAGGCACATTGAAGTGAAAATGCTGTAAATGCCTCATCTCTATACTTAACAACGAGCGGCATCCTGCGGATAATACCATCTATACCTAAAGGCGGATCTATATATCCTGACCCCGAAGCCGCTTCAGTGAGGATCTCAAGGTTTACTTCGGGTGTAAATGGTAAGACATAAGGTCGTTCAAATGCATCATATTCATCTCCCGGAGCTTCATCAAACTTAATCATGGAATACATCGAGTTGCTGATCATCTTATATCTTTTATCAAGCTCTTCCTGTCCTATTTCATAACCAAGGTCGCTTTCATCAGCATGCCAGAAGTATGGCATTACTACCTTTGCCTTTGAATTTCTTATGGCATTGGCAAATACTAAGTCACTGTCGACCAGCTGTTTCTTCTCTTTTAAGTAATTTTCCAGATCCTTGTCTGTTATTTTTAAATCTTCAAGTTTCTTTTCTACATGATTAATGATCTCAAGGTTTATACTCCTATCAGGTTCGGTAAAGAAAACATCCATTCCTATTACCTTGGCACCATCATCTGAAAGCCTGTTTACCAGATCTGCCATTTTTTGCCGTGGCCATGGCCACATGCCTTCCATATCGAGACTCTTTTCGTCTATAACAGCCTCAACGACATTTGATGATGGATTTCTTGGTCCTCTCCACTTAAGTCTGAGATCATAGGTCTTGAGTTCAAAGAGATTAAAAATTTCGATATCACTGCTAAGCATTATGCAGGAAAGCAGGATAATTGAAGTGGAAATAGAAACCGGATTAAAGGAAAGGAATGAACTGAAGAATTTTTTCATGTTTATCTCTCAAAAAAGTTTTGGTAAATTTTATAGTTGAAGAAGAAATAAATCAAGTCTCCCTACTTCATGCACAGAATTTCAATCGGAATTAAACCCGGCTTCGCTCTTTCGAGCTACGCCGTGGTTCACCTGATTATCCATCACTGCGGTTTACAGCAGCAATGTATAATCAGGTGAATAAAAACAATGAATTCAATTGACATAATATATTGATATTGTTAGCTTCCATTTTTTATAATTAAAGACGGAATCAAGAATATAATTAAAGTAAAAGGTTCTCTTATGACACAATTATCGGATGCAAGGGCCGGAAACATTACACCCGAAATGGAAATAGTCGCTGAGAAGGAAGATATCGATGTTGTTCTTCTGAGAGATAAAATTGCACAGGGTCGTGTGGTTATTCCTGCTAATATAAACCATAAAAATCTGGATCCCTGCGGAATTGGTGAGGGGCTTTCCATAAAGATAAACGCCAACATCGGAACATCAACCGATCATGCTGTAATCGATGAAGAACTAGAAAAGATGAGGGTAGCCATTGACGCAGGCGCAGATGCTGTTATGGATCTATCGACGGGCGGGGACATCAATGAATGCAGAAAAAAGATAATAAACGCTTCTTCTGTCCCGATTGGTACAGTCCCCATATATCAAGCCGTAGTAGAGGCTATAAATAAACAGGGCGGAGTTATACACCTCACTGTTGACAAGATATTTGATGTAATTGAAAGCCAGGTTGCTGAGGGCGTGGACTTTATCACTGTGCACTGCGGTTTGACAAGGGCTGCCCTTGAAATTCTGAAAAAGCAGGGGAGGGTGACTGATATTGTAAGCAGAGGAGGCGCATTGCTTACCACATGGATGCTCCATCATGACAAAGAAAATCCCCTTTATGAAAACTATGACAGGCTTTTAGAAATAGCTAAAAAGTATGATGTTACACTGAGCCTTGGAGACGGATTACGGCCCGGATGTATTGCAGACGCAACGGACAGGGCACAGGTCCACGAATTGATGACGCTCGGGCAGCTTACCGAAGAGGCATGGGCAAGTGATGTACAGGTTATGATTGAAGGCCCCGGACATGTTCCCCTGAACCAGATCAAGGCCAATATTCTGTTGGAAAAACAGTTATGTAAAAATGCTCCTTTTTATGTCCTTGGTCCTCTGGTAACGGATATTGCCGCGGGTTATGACCACGTAGCCTGCGCTATTGGGGGGGCGGTTGCAGGAGAAGCCGGCGCGGATTTCCTGTGTTATGTAACTCCTTCGGAACATCTGTCATTACCTACTATCGATGACGTGCGTGAGGGAGTAATAGTTACAAAAATAGCTGCCCATGCAGCGGATATTGCCAGGGGGAATAAACAGGCAATAGCACGAGACAGAAAGATGGCTGTGGCAAGAAAGGAACTTGACTGGGAAACCCAGATGCAGTGTGCGCTCGATCCTGTGAAGGCAAGACGTATAAGGGGTGAGAATCCTCCCGGAGAGAGTGATGTATGCACAATGTGCGGTAAGTTTTGTGCAATCAAGCAGGTTAGAGAATATTTTAACAGCTAATCAGTATATGGATTTAAAAAGTTCATAATGAAAAAAGCCGTTCCGGAATTTTCCTGAACGGCTTTTTTTAATGTTGTTTCCGCCTTTATAACGAATCCATACTATAAGTCTTTCCAGATTAAATAAGTTAATGAATTACGAAAGAGCGTCCACCCTGTTTGTTTTCTAGATGGCCTGATAACCCCGATAAACCATTACGATATGGCATTCCTTAGGCTCTGCCTGTAATAATATCCATCGGCTGCCCTGAAAAATGTCTCCATATTATCAAGATCAGCGTTGGGAGCCAGGTCGCAGCCCGAGGAAATAACAAAGTTATTGAATATAGCGCATTTATTTAAAAGTTTAAGTGTTTCAATCCTCACAAATTCCGAATTACCGGAATTAAAAACCTTTGCAGGGCTTATATTTCCCATGACCAGATAATTCCTTGGGAGGCGTTCAAGGATCGGAAGTATATCCACCGAATCTCCGAAATGAAATACAAAACATCCTGTATCTACTATTGCATCAAGCAGGTGAGGTACGGAATCTCCGCAGTTGTGGTAGATTACTATAAAATGCTTATCCTGTATTTCTGCCACTATTTCATGGACATATGTCGATGAGAACTCCTTTGCCAGAGGCGGGGAAAGCAGCCCTGCAAGGGGTTCCGAAAGGATAATACCATCGGCCCCTCCTATATTTTTAAGGGCCTTTGCGTATTCCAGGATAAAATCCGTGGCCTTCCTGAGAATTATATGAACCATTTCCGGGTCCTCATAGCAGAGAAGCATAATTTCATTTACGTTCATAAGGCGCCCGGCAAGTGAAAAAGGACCAATGCACTGGGCAATTACCGGCCTGTCGTTTATAAGCATCTGTGCCTTGCGTATTGCTTCTATATTAACTCCTGTTCTGCCGGCGCCTACCTCTGGAACTTTCAGGGCCTCGGCATCTTCATGTGTTGATACAAGTTTACCTATTATTGTCGGCACATCATCAGCGCCGTAAACAGTGTGTGCTCCAAATGCCTCGGCTTCAACTGACAAATCCATGTAGCTGAGTGCGGCAGGCATATCAAAATTATCCGCAATAGACCTCATTCCAATGGCCATATGGGTGCTGTCCGCAACCAGTTCCCTTACTGTTACATAAAGGTACTGGACAGCGGGGAATGTTAAAATAGGTAATGCTTTTTTTCTCTCCGAATGAATGATCTGTTCAATCCAATTGTACATATTCATAATAACACCTTTCCTTACTGCTGATTACCATCTTTCCATTTCAAGGAAATGCCTGACAGACGATAATTTTTCTTCTGTTAATTCTCCCTCATTCCATGCGTAATTGTTTTTTATCCAGTTGATATCACCGGAGACAATCGCTGCTTTGGCTTCACTGGTAAGTGAATAACAGTTCAGCACACAGGAACCTTTTTCCCAGAGAGTCCTCCAGAATTTCATGTCTTTATTCATCCTGGTGAGGACAGCAAGCACATGTTTTTTTTCTATAATTTTCTTATTTCCATTTGCTTCTTTAATTTCTCCTGATTCCTGCGTGTCTGAGCTGATCCTGCTGTTTCTTTTTATTGCCTCATGAACCACAGTGAGTATTTCATCCGGCCTGAACGGCTTGGGAATATAGTCAACTGCACCGTATTTCATTGCCTCTACGGCAGACTGAACAGAGGCATAACCTGTGATCATCACAACCGCAACATCCGGCTTCATTTGCTTTAATCTTTTAATCATTTCCAGTCCGCTGATATCAGGCATCTTCATATCAGTGATGACCAGGTTAAAGTCCTCACTTTCCGCCTTTTTCAGCCCCTCCATTCCTGATAATGCATAATTACTTTTAAATCCTTGTTCGTCGAAAATCCGCTGGCAGCCCATGCAGACGTTTATTTCATCATCAACTATTAATATGTTGTTTAACGATAGATTGTTGTTTTGCAGCATTTTATTTTTCTCCTTTTTCGACGTTTAAAAATCAGGATTGCATGGCCTGTGCCATGATGTTTTAAGAAGGATTTTTTTGGACCGGACCAAAATTAAAATGCCGCTATTCCTGAATATAATGTGATATATCAACATGTTAAAGGCAGGGAGGAAAAGAGGGGAAATCCTGAAGTAATAAAGACAATTAAAAAAAAGAAAAAATAATAACCGGCTTGAAGGCCAGGTGTATATTGATTTTATACACCCCTGTTATATGAAGAATAAATTTATCTTATGGGCGAGACTGTTTCTGAAGTTAAACAACTGTAATCACAGGAAATGCGATAAATAAGGATTGGCGAATCATGCATTACCCTGAAAATACGACCTGAAATGATAAATAACATCAAAAACACGGATGTATATAAAAACTATACATCTTTTAAAAGCACCTCTTTTAAAGAAAAGTCTCTTGCGGTTATATTGTATTTTTTCATCATGGCCTGGAAGTTGGGCCTTTGAATTCCTGTCTGCTCTGCGGCCTTTGTAACATTCCATTCATTCCTGGCCAGGGCTTCGAGCAGGAATTTTTTTTCAAGCTCCTTAACCGCATTATCCCTGGCCTCTTTTTTTGCCTCCTTGAGATCTCCGTTTGTGTGCGGAATATTTATCTGGTTTTTGGCACTGTCATTTTCAATAAGCTGGGAGACTATTCGGGAGGAAAGTTTTTCATTATCGTGCATAAGGACTATCCTCTCGACAGTATTTTTTAATTCACGCACGTTTCCCGGCCACTCATATTCAAGAAAGATCGCCATGGCCTCCTTTGAGAAACCTTTTATCCTTTTATTGAGGGTCTGGCACACCCTGGACAAAAAATGGTATGCAAGGATCGGAATATCCTCGGGCCGTTCACGAAGGGGCGGGACTGTAATAGAAAAAACGTTTAACCTGAAGTAGAGGTCTTCACGGAAACTGCCGTTTTCAAACATAAGTTTCAGGTTCCTGTTGGTGGCGGCTATGAGCCTTATGTCCACTTTTCTCAGCCTTTCGCTTCCCACCTGCCTGAACTCATGCTGTTCCAGTATGCGAAGCAGTTTGCTCTGGATCTCGGGCGGAATATTTGATACTTCATCCAGGAAAATAGTGCCCTTATCAGCTATTTCAAATAAGCCCCTTTTATCAGATGCCGCACCGGTGAAGGATCCTTTTTTATGTCCGAAAAGCTCGCTCTCAAGAATACTGCTTGAAAGGGTGTTGCAGTCGACTGTTATAAACTGCTTGTCCTTTCTAAGGCTGTGATTGTAAATGGCCCTGGCGATCAGTTCCTTTCCTGTTCCGCTTTCACCCGTAATGAGCACTGTTGAATCCGTATCAGCCACCTTCTGAATCATTGAATAAAGATTCTGCATTGGCTCGCTGCTGCCGATTATATTATCAAATCCGAATTTATGGGGCAGGTTATCCAGTCTGTAGATTTTTTCAAGGGTCTGCATTTTTTTAATGGATGCCTCACGTACAACCGAAACCAGCTCATCAGGATTAAAGGGTTTTGGAATGTAATCAAATGCCCCCATTTTAATGCTTCGTACGGCATCTTCAATGGTTGAGTAGCCTGTGACAAGTATTACAAGAATCTCCGGGCGGTTTTCCTTTATATATTCGAGTATGTCCATGCCGCTGATTCCGGGCATTTTTATGTCAGTAATAACCAGGTCAAAGGATTCCGACTTGATCATATTCATTCCGTCATTACCGCTAAAGGCAATGCGTACATCATAGCCTTCTTCCGTGAGTGAACGCTCACAGCTTTTTGCTATTATCTGCTCATCATCTATTACAAGTATTCTCAGCATATATCAATTTCCCTCTGTCCGGGAATCTCCCTTTATTGTATCTGCATCACTGCTGACAGGAAGAGTAACCGTAAA
>JASFHE010000015.1:0-23860 GCA_050123415.1 Desulfobacteraceae bacterium
CCTTCATTAATCAGGTCTTTCGGAACGTCCCTACAACCTCAACCGTTTTCGGGGAGCCTGTTGGGTCTCAATCCCTTCATTAATCAGGTCTTTCGGAACTGAGGGTGGCGAAGGCTACAACCCTTACCACTCTGAAATGGGTCTCAATCCCTTCATTAATCAGGTCTTTCGGAACATATTTAACATTTGATGAAATTAAAGAATACCTTGAAAAAGAGTCTCAATCCCTTCATTAATCAGGTCTTTCGGAACTATTACTTCTAACGGGCTACATATAACCCTTGATTCGGCAAGTCTCAATCCCTTCATTAATCAGGTCTTTCGGAACGGAACTATTGTGACGGCAACCAGTTAGATAATTTAAGTCTCAATCCCTTCATTAATCAGGTCTTTCGGAACAAAAAGAAAACTAAATTTGAAAGATGCGTGTATTGTAAATGTCTCAATCCCTTCATTAATCAGGTCTTTCGGAACTAAAGTGCGGAGGTGATCATTTAACTGTAGATTGTGATGGTCTCAATCCCTTCATTAATCAGGTCTTTCGGAACGTTGTATGATTTTTGAGACCCTTAATGGATCCGACTGGCATGTCTCAATCCCTTCATTAATCAGGTCTTTCGGAACTTTAAACTGCAATGTGTAAAAGAAGGTAAATCCATGAGTCTCAATCCCTTCATTAATCAGGTCTTTCGGAACTGCATATCCCATTTTATATTTAAATTCAGAATCTTAAAACCCATTTTCCGCGCACCTCCTTTCAAAAAATAAAATATTTTTAATTCTTTAACCTCCTGAGTAAAAAATAATATATAACACACTGATATTCATATATAAATTATCACTTTGCGAACCATTTTAGCTGCTTTTGAGCAAAACCATTAAATATCAAGTAATTGCATCTACCCCTCAAATTTAAGCTTAGGTTCGCGTATTAAACAACAATGTATTCTTCGTCAGGATCAATGAATACACCCTGTCCTATTATCTCAACTGTTCCTACGCATTTTTCGCATAAAGGAAAATACTTTACCCCATCTTCCTTTTCTTCTATTATTTCCTCAACTTGCTTTTTCATCTCGCCAAACTGTTTTTCTTTGATTTTAACTTCAAAAATAGACTTCTGTACCCTGACTCCATAATCCTTAATCACCTTTGCCACCCTGTTAAGCCTCCGCGGGTCTGCTATATCGTAGGCTACTATCATATCCATTTTTAAACCACCATGTAATCAAGTTGTGTTATCTTCATACCCTGTCCGGAAAGCTCGACCTTGTTTATGCACCTGGAGCAAATTTTATATATCCTTACGGAATCCTCATCTAGGTCAAGATTTTCCTTGCAGTACCTGCGGATCTTTTTTAAGGCATCATCATCAATATCACACTCAAAAACAGACTTCTGGGTATTAAGCCCGAACTCCTTTAAAAATTTATGAAGCCGCCGTAATCGTTTTGGATCGGTTATATCGTAAGTTACCATTGTTATCATTTGAGCAGTACAGGTTGATACACATCAACCTCTCCTTCTATCATTTTGCGGTATTGTCCTGCCTGAAAGATAAGAGCATCACCATAGGTAATTTGCCGCTCAGCAGGAGGATGATGAAATGATGTTGTAAGCTTCTTTTCAAAGGTATCTATTACCCTCCTAAAGGCATCGGGTTTTAGCTTTACCGGATATTTCCCTGTAATCTGTTCAGCAGGCGAGGGGCTATCCTCCATCCTCTGCTCAGGTATATCAAAATTTCCGGTTTTATCTCCTTCAAGAGAAATTAACCCGATCGGATCTTTTGAGACATCCGGGGTAACCACATTACCCGCTTCCTTTTGAGATACATTTACCGGCTCTTCTTGCTCAAAGTCATCTTTTTGCAGTATCTTCAGATTAAAAAGTGAAAGTGTAAGTGTATCCGCTATTATTGTGCGGAATTCTTCCATCAGATCAAGTACAAGGGAGTATCTTCCATAGTCGATTGTATGAAGAAAGCCTGGATAGGGATCAAGTCCTGCTACACGTACAGCCGAGTATACCCTGTTCATAAGAAAAGTATAAACGAGTGAAAGCACAGAATTTACAGGATCTGTAGGAGGTCTTCTAACCCTTTTCCTGAAACCCATGTCCTCAACAAATCCAAACCGAAATCCTTCAAAAAACAGGGCGCTGCCCCGTCCCTCATACCCTCTGGCACTATCAATGGATTCAGCTATAGCAAGTTTTGGCATCAGTTCCTGTATTTTTGCGGCCTTCTGCCCTGCATCCTCTATCTTTTTACTGCGCTTTATCCTCATTAGCAGCGTGGACATATTTGAAAGCTTTCCTCCGACTATAGCCTTTGTCATCCTTAAGCCAAAATCATTATCATCCAGCAGGTTATACTGTTTTTTGTGGAGAAAAACGTTTTTAGATTCCGGTGGTGCAAGCCTGCCAAGATACCGGCCGTGCTGTGTAAGAAACACCGTATCAATATTGTTACGCATAAGCTGAATCATTGCACTGTGGGTGATCTCAATATTCCCAAAAAGCAGCAACTGATCCAGCTTGTAGGTAAAAAGGGTATTGTAGATGCCATCACCCTTGCGCACAATAAGGTGCTTGCCTTCCTTTACGATTCGCGCTCCCTGGGTCTTTATATATGCTATCATATGAACCTCCATGAGTTATGACAAATCATAACCCATGGAGGCATATGTACAAGGATTGCAACGTTGCTGAGTCAGGTATAGACCATTATTTTTTTTATTTAATTGTCAAAGAGCATTTAAATCACTTAAGGCAACATCGGAAAATCAAAAAAGTCTTTTACATTAACAAAGTCAGATACTGTATTTAATATTGAATTGACAGCTTTCTCAGATATTGGTTTTATTCCATGTGCTAGGATTGAATAATTTCGATTACTCTGTATTTTTTTAATATTAGATATATTTTTGAAAAATCTTTTTCCTGCTTCATGTCCGATAACCTCAAGATACTGGAAAGTCGCAGTCAATGGAAGTTTTAATTTTTTATGAGCAGGATCGTAATATTTTCTTACAAACTCATCCTTTATAGCATCTGGGACAAGCTCAGGAGCTACTCTATCGTTATCACATCCAGCATTTTCCTCGAAGATAATCTGCCCATACAATTCTAAAGCCCTGTATAGCCTGGCTGCAGCATCGTCATAACGTTTGTCAGATATACGACGCCTTGCATTGTTTACAAGGTCATGCACGAGGATATTATGTTTATTTTTCAAACTATCGGTCTGAGAAACAAGCCTTTCAAGATATTCCAGATGAATTTCAACCTGTTTAGAAAATGTCTCAAGTGATGATTCAATATACAATTCAATATATCCAGTAAGAGCTTCATAAGCTGAAGTCAGTTTTCTGTATGCGGCCTTATGATCAAACTGCTCCCAGCATAGAAATCCTTCAGCTAGTAAACTGACAAAACTAAAATAATCCCTAATCCTGCGAGGTGGTGTACGATCGTAAAACTCAATTATTTTTATAACGGATGAAAAACGCCGACTGTTAAACAGTGTCACAATCTGGCGTCTTTCTTCCTCAGCAAATATTGACCATGGACTCATTTCGGGGTACATCGTTTCAAATCCGTCGATTACTATACCCACCCCTTCCTTGTTACGTTTTTCTCCTCCAACGTAATTAAAATGGTAAGGTTCTCCAATAGTAGCGAGAATAAGAGAGGCAGTCATAACCTTAGTGCCTCCTGTATAGTCAACAATCACATGATCTGGCTTTATATTTTTCCTTTTTACTCTGTCAATACAGCGACGGGCAGCACCATAACATTCAAACATCATGTTTGGATTTTCAGTTATTTCAAATTCGGTATCAGGCTTATAATCGATTGATTTCAAAATATCCCCTGCAAGTAGAATGGAGTCCTGAGATGCCAGAAATATAATTTTTTCAGGTTTGTGATATGAGATGCTTTTTATAAGTGGCTCAGGTGAACCTCCAAGGGAGATTATCATCAAATTTGTATTTATTTTTTCAGCCATAGTATCCTCTAATCTAGAAGACATAACTAATTTACATATATGTTTGAAAACATCTTTCATACTTTCTGAAAATATTATGCTTAAAATGGTGTATAATTTTTATTGCCCCGCTTTTTAAAAATGTCTCATTAATTCTACGATTTGTTGTTGAATAAATGGGGACTAAATCAAAATGGAAACAGTAACTAACCATGATGTAACAGGCCCCAAAATCTCCCTGTATCAAAACATAATCTTCATCTCTGGCTTCATGATTCAGCCAAATTTTTACAGGTTCCAGGTAATTGTTTATTTTTTTATTGCTTGGAGGAATATCACTCCATATCGCTTTATAATCAGACGGCATATCAACAATCCGGTCTACACCAAGAGAAGCAAAGGCGTCTTCACGCTGGGAATCTGTGAATATGTGGCTGAATATGAGAAAAAGGGAACGTGACAAATCAATATTCTCCATTTATTGGTATATGAATGACTGATAATCTATTAAAAAATCTGTGATTTTCTAATCGAGTATCTTCTCTACCTTCTGGATTTTTTTCTTCTGCTTATCCGATTGCTTCCCACTCCATTTGTTATTTTTAATCCAGTAGCCTTTAAGCTCCTTGGCTATTCTGACTTTAATATCAGGAGAATATCCATCCAGTCTGTTATAAATTTCTACTACTTGCTGTTCTAAAAGTCCAGGGTTTGAGAATGCCTCAATATCCCTTTCTTCCGGTGTCATTGCTTCAAGTTCTGCCTTTCGTTTTTCCTCTTCTTTTTTTCTTTCTTCCTCTTCAGTGGCCTTTTTCTTCGCTGCTTCGGCAGCCTGCCTCTCTAACCTTCTCTGTCTTTCTGCTTCAAGCTTTTCTTCTCTGGCAATTCGGGCTGTTTCCTCCTGCCTTTCCTTTTCCTTAGTCAGGAAGGTGACTGAAAGATCATTTGTCATGCTTGCCAAGCATACCCATCCAAATGGTTCAAGATTATTCTCTGAAGAAGGTTTTTTAGATTCAGAAGCAAGCCATATTGTCGTTGCATGATCTTTATATGTTTTTTTCTTTTCACCTTTTTTACCCATTATATAGATATCTCTATGCCCTTCAATCGTAACTGATTCTGCACCAGAGTGCCGTCCGACCCTGATTAAAAAGGAATTTCCCTTGCTCCTGAATTCTTCACTTCTATCCTTAGATTGAATACCGATATTGCTTAACTCGGCTTTTTCTCTTTCTTTCTCTTTTGCGTAGAAGATAAGAGAACTTTTCAGAAGATTTTGAATAGTAACAGTTTCTTTTATTCCCGCACCTGGTAAAGGTGAATTCACCATTATTGTTCCAGTAAAAATGGAGCCGGGCAGAATGGTCTCAAAAATTAATGGTAAGCCCCTTGCATCACGTTCTGAGGGAGTTTTCTTTTTATTAACTCCATAAATTATTTGTGTCTTTATTTCTCCGACAGGCATAAAATCGGAGACTTTTACCATGCGAAAGGGGTCGTCAGGAATTCCGCCATAATCCATCAGTTGCTGCTCAAGTTTTCTTGCATTGCGTTCTTTGTTTGCAGTAGATAGTTTTTTATCTTTCCTCATCATATTCAAATAGGCAGTACGCAGTGCGCCTTTTATGGCCGAACCGGGAATATAAGGACGCTGATCAATACTCCTGAATGCGGTTCTGGGGATCTCAAACTTGTTTAGCTCTTGCTTAATCTTATTTTCGTTGTTCCTTAGAATGTTGAGAGTTTCCTTAAAATGCTCCAGAAAACCCTGGCAGATAGCTATCCTTCTCCCTTTTGCAGGCCTGTTCCGCATAAAATGATATATTTCCAAAATTGAACCTATATCCCCCCTTGCACATAGCTCGATAAAGTTACTTTTATCTTCTTCTCCCAGCTGCGAAATAAATGAAAATGGATTAAAAACCACCATTTCTTTTGCCTGCTCGTCAATTGCAAAGCTGGTGGGCTCATATATTTCATCACAGCCTATGTGAAGAGGCGAGACAGTCTTTAAATAAAACTCATTTGCATTTGTCATTTTATCATCTCCAGTCTGAACGGAAGATAGGGCGCATAGCCCTGATGAACAACATTGTGTTCTTTTATTTTAGAGGTGTTAAGGGCTGCACTGCCTATATAGGGTTTATTGAACATGGTTCCGTCTTCCTGAACAAACGCAGCTCCCTCATCAGCCATGATAACAGGGTTTTTAAAGGGAGTCGCTGACCCGGACAGCCTGTCCCCATGCTTGCCGAAACGAATAAATGGAGAAAAGTATATATCATTATATTTTTCTTTCTCCGGTACAACAGGTCCAAGGGCATAACAGGCATTAGCCGAGTTTTTAGATGGTAAAACTTTCTCCTCCATTTCGCCCAGTAAAAATTGGCCACATCCTGTTGAGGCATCCCGTCCAAATCCTGTTTTTCCGATACGTTCAATACCGGTCAGAACACGTTCAACATCTGTTGCGTCTTCATCAATTAGAACGAATATCGCTAGCTTTGTTTCAGGATAATAAAAGTATGATTCCTCGGAAAATGGGGCAAACATTCCCTCTCCAGTCGTTCCGGTTAACCTGTTGATGGTGTTATGCTGCCTGCCGGTTTCCATATAAAAATCTTGAGATGACTTTCTTCTCATGACACTTCCGGTTTTTTCTGACAATTGCTTTGTGGCCATATCTACCAGTTCTGAATTGTTCATAAATTTATCAGGGCTCAGATCAAGATATAGATTTTCAGGCACTTTAATCCATTTCTTCTTTTTATTTTCCTTGAGACCTTTCAGCATGATAATTTTATCATCCACCGATGACGGGAACAGGTATGATAAAGGAAGATCCGGCCTCTTTAATGTATAGTAAAAATTCCCCTCATGGCACATTTTTGGCCAGGCACTGGAAAAAACTATAAAAGGCCGGTCCTGATAACACTCAATCCATTTGTCAATTCTGCCATTGAGAAGACTGGAATCATAGGATGCCTGCCAGCAAAAATGTCCAAAGATTGTATCTCCCTTTAAAGGGGTGTTGAAACCTGATATCGGTTTGATCACTATTTCATATAGTTTCAAGGTTTTCCTCCATAATTAAAAGGATTCCAGACCTTCAAATGTGCTTTTTATCTCATCATCCTCAAAATCAAAGCATATCTTTCCATAACCGCGACTGCCACTGCCGCCCAAAGAATCCATTTCGAGAAGTTTTAGACCTAGTAAAAGGTAATTGAATAATTCTTTGTCTTCATCCTTTAATATTTTCAGTGTAACAGTGAAATCAAATTCTATACCGGCAGGAACCCTCTCTATAAACCTTAGTGAACCTCTCTGAGCTGTGCCCTTGATTCGGTCAATGGCCGTCTCAGTTTTTGTTTCAAAAAGCTGCAGTTTTTCTTGCCTCGATTTTTCACTTAACTGGCAATCCGAAAAGGATACCCTTGTTGGACCTAAATCATCTTCAAGTTCCGAATAATCCCCACTTGCTCCAAACAAACTGAGTATTTTGCGGCATTCAGTTTCTTGTGCAGAGTCAAGTCCATTAAGATGCTTTACCTGCAAAGGAGCCCCCTCGCTTATAGCCATAAGGCCACTTTTCATTTCCAAAAGGCTTCTGACTTTACCTTTAATGGAAGAACCAGGTATATAAGGTTCCTGTGTATGCGGATGTCTCACTACTGAATTATCAATTCCACCAATGTGCATTTCTGTATCACCTGCACCAATATGCAGACCGCTTTTTAACACTAATTTACCTTTTATCTCTTTTATCTCTAAAAGTTGCATATTGTTTTCCTCCTAATTTTCGCCATATTTTCGATAGAAACCCATAAAAGCTTCAAAGAAACTTGTGAATACATTCAAATCTTTTGGTCCCCTAATTTCATTAACAGCGTCTTTAATAAGTTTTGCGAATTCCTTGGTTACTGAACCTTTTCCTTCTGCATAAGCAGCCTTTGCAATCAACATATTCACATACGGCTCTATTTGTTCCCATTGTTCGGTATTGTTTTTATTATTAGCCAGCGAGTTGAGTCGAACTACCTCATCAAAAAATTTTCGCAATTGAGATCTTTTATTAGCCTTATTTTGCCCCTCTTCATGGATTTTATCCGCCAGAGTCATTGCTATATCAGAAAATAATTTTGGCTCAATAATCCCTTTTTCTCTGTCTTTGTAAAAAACACTCATAACCTACCTCCTATCTGTAATTGTATAGTATGTCCCAAAGGGCTATCTTCATTTTACTTCCATAACTCTCAAGCCATTTTATTGAATTAGAAAACTCTATCTTCATTTTATTCTTTTCATCCGATTTAAGACCGTTGCCAACATTGCGTTCCATGGTGTAGCTAAACATTGAATGCCATTTTAAACATTCCATGTCTTCAATATGTACTTCTTTTTTCTTCAGTATTTGTCTCTCCAATTCAGCCATTCCTATAAAATCATTTAATCGATAAATCATAGCCTTGTTTACTAATTCTTTTTCATACCATTGCTGAAGAGTGTTTTTGATTTCCAGCAGACCAAAAAACTCTGCCCACTCTACTGTTTCAGAAAATAGAGTAATCCTGTTTCTTCCATTATTTTTTGATTTTTCCAGCGCTTCTTCTGCTGAAACAGCGAGTTTATCAAGGGGAGTATTTGGTTTGTCAATACTGATGCCTGCTGAAAAATGGATTTCATTATTATGGCACACATAATCTGCAAATGTTTCACGCAGGAGAGTTACAAGTTCGATAATACGGTTCCATGGACCGATCAGGAAAAGGTCATCCCCTCCTGCGAAAACCGTATAGATATCAATAAATTTTTCATCTGTTTTTAAAAGATGAGGGAGGTAAACAGCAAAATAGAAATTTAGTTGTCTGCTCAGAGTAGCAAGACGGGAAATTGTAAACTGTTCTTTTTTTAGCCCGCATGACATCAGGATACCCAATTGGTCAACATCGGCTTTCAGTATACCCAGTGCCTCTATACCGCAAAATCCTCCTTCCTTGTTTTTTATATTCAGCGCTTTGCTGGCAAGATGTCCGAATGTTTTTGGAGACTCTTCCTTTATCAGGTCTATAAGCTCTTCTTTCTTTTTATCACTTTTTTCACCGGCCAGTATTCTATCATCATAAGAATCTTCTTTACTATACAAAGGAACATAACCATTTATAAATCTCGAAGTTACATCTCTGGCCAGTTCACCATCAGGATTGATAGATATATCCCAGTATTTTAAAAGTTTACCTTTTTTTGCCATTTCTTTAAGTCCTCCATCAATGAAGGCAACCTGATAATAGCCAAAAATTGGTTCATACAGTTTATTTCCTTTTATATCGGCATCAGCTTTGATTACGGCAATTCTGTTCTTTTTAACGAGCTGCTCACCAAGCCAGATGTGATCGCGACAGACACTGCATATTGATTGAACATCTCCAGCAGGAATGCACCCTTCAAGTTCAGGGTTAGATGGCCTTTTTCTGCAGAATGGGCAAAGAGGTCTGTTCAAATTATTATTAAAACTGTCAAGGTATCCTTCAACTGTTCCAGCATGTTTATTCAGATCGATTTTTTTATACTTTCTTTTATCCATTTCTCTATTCAAGCTATCCCATAGATCAAGAAACCTTCCATTTGAGAAATCACCCGGTGACGCTTCAAGTGTGGTTATGCCTATGGAATTTTCACCAAAGGAAATTTCCATAAGCCAGTCATTAATCTGTGTTTCTACTTTACTTACCGCTTGTTTTACATCACCTGTATTTGGTGCAATGATGGTAAACTTTCCGGCAGCATTCAGCATAATGCAACATGAAGGAATACCTATATCGCGACAAAGCATATCTGCTGCAAGTTCAGAAAATAATGAAACAGCAAAGGAACGGCCTCTCAAGATTTTAGCACGCCCTTTCCCTGCCTCTCCGCTGTCACTGAAAATAAAATCCTGTATTCCGTAGAAATCGCCGCTAATAAGTAAAAATTTCTGTTCATCATACTCTTTGATTGCCTCGACATTTATGCTGTTATTCCTGAAATGATAAAGATAAAGGGTAACTGCGAGAGCAGATGTAATTTTTGAATGGTCATAAAGTGATACATCAGGAATTATACTGCCTGCTCTTGCTTGCGGAATTGAGGACGCATAAATCATAAAAAGGCTGTCGAAGTGCTCAAACCATAGTTCAATATTTTCGTTTTTATGTAGAATCCCCTTATTAAGGTCATCTACAAATTCATCAAACAAAGTCCTATATTCTAAAGCAGCGGTATCATTATCCTTCGGTTTTGTATCCGCAATGAGACTCGGGAATATACCCTTTGGTGATAACCTCCTTAGCGGATAGGAATATAAATAATCTTCTGCCTTTTTAGGATCTTTCATTAAATTCTCAAAAACAGGCAATAATCTAGTTTTCTTATAATCCTTGGGCGCTACAGAAAGATTGTATTCTTTTTCAAAGCTATCTCTGTCCCAGCCGCTGCTGATTCTGTCTGCAACAGCTATTATCCACTGTATGGGAGTACTAGGATTATGATGCCCTGCAGCAAGGTTGATAAACGTATCGGCCAATCCCCAGTTTATCTTATTAAATTTATCAGGCAGCAAATTTTCAAAATATTCTATAAATGCTGCGGTATAAACAGCATGTCTATGGGAATAATGATCTTTATAATGAGGCTGGTAAAGATCAGCATTGTTTATTATGTACTGCTCTGAGATATTCAGGGTATCTTTATCGGCAAATTTCCCTATATCATGAAGAAAACCAGCCAGCGCAATCTTGAGGACAGTTTGATCCATAGTGTATTCTCCTTTAAGTCATTTACCATGATGTTAGAAAAACATTGTAATGCATGCAACAACTGCAACGTTGCCAATATTTGTCATTAAACTTTCATAAAATATTTACGGGATTATAAGATTTAATACACAATCTCAATCTTCTCTTTTCCCATCCTTATCCCATACCGCGTGCCCGGTCTTGTTCCTTCTGAGGCAATCTCCAGGTCTTTCAGTGAATACTGTCCGAAATGGGTCAGTAATTTCTTTTTGAGTTTACCCTTATACATGTTGAAGTTCTCAGAAGTTAGGTTGGTTATACCAGAATCACTCATCTCCTCTAAATGTCTACCCATGTATATCTTTTTATAATTGCCTGTGATCTTATGCTGGCTTTTAAGAATATCACTGATCTCTATAAAGCAGTCTGTGCATGTTCCACAGGTCGCGGTCTCTTTTTGGCACTCCTTTTTTATCATAAGAAAAAATGCATAGAGTGCTGCCCATGCCGGCATTATGTCCATTTCGAGTTTTTTGTAGATCAGCTTCCTTGTTATCAGGTTAAGGGTGAGTGTTGGAGATTCTTCCCTTATAAGAGAAAGCATCAGGGTGCCGGGATCTTTTGGCTCTTTTAAAAACTCCGGGGATAAATGTTCTCTTATAGATACAAAGGGTATGGGAATAAGTGAGATTTCTGCATATGCAGTATCTTTATAATAGGGATTATTATTTTGATCCCTGAGTTCAATTACTGTTGATTCTTTAGGCGGGTAATAGAAATTCGGATTTCCTTCGAACTCAGGGGAGACAAGCACATGGAATATCCTGTCCTGCGGTCTTCCATACATCTGTGCTGCAAGGGTGAGGCATGAACTCATTGTCTTTCTGCCACCGGCCACAGAAAAGAATACGCTGCTTTCAGGAAGGGAAGTAAACCTGAAGGCAAGTTCAAGGCATTTTTTGAGGAGATAAGTGTTATCTTCTTCGGTGATGATATCCTTTATCTCCACACCATAATCGTCAGTAACAACATGAATATTGTTGTGTGAGAAATCTATTGTGGAGGGAGCTATATCGTATTCCCTTAGAAAATTATCAAACTGGTTGTTTTTACCACCAAGCAGGTTTGTAAAAATTCTGTCCCTTCCTTCCTTTGTGGTAATTACATGAATTGCATCCACCATGCGTGCATTTTGATAAAGTGCAAAAAGTGTTTCTGTTATAACCTGGGGGCTTAGACCAGTAACTGCAAGGAGTATGTTTTTCAAGATAGTATCTCCATTTCATACTTCCCCAGCCCAAAGGCGGTTTGTTTGCCTATATGGAGAATCCTACATAACTCAATCAGGGGAATAAATTCACCCAGCCTGCCCTCGTAGGTTACGCTCCCTGTTATTCCGCCCATAAGCATTTCCTTGTCCTGTCTAAAGGAATAGCGCCTCCAGTCATACCATTTGAGATCATGTTTAACGGTATGGACCTCTTTTGAACGGCTTACAAGGCCTTTGTAGTCCAGCGCAGGTTCACCTCCGTCATATAAACTGAAAAGAGATGATATCCGCCTTAATACTGCCCGGATAAGGATGTGGAAAGGCAGATCTGCGTTTAATCTGTTTTCAAATTTCAGGCGAAGCGGAGTGAGTATTTTCACCTTAATGTGTAATTTTTCTGGATCATCCGAAGGAAGAACAGGTAGTTGGATATCCTGAAAAGCATTTTCAGTATTTATTTTTTGATCTGCTCCTGAATATACCTGCTTGTCATCTGCCGTCACCTTATCCAGCCTGAAATTCCCCCTGGACCCGTTTACTCTTCTCCCGATTCCTGCCATCCCCATTTGATCAAGGGCATAGATAAAATATGGGAGGCTTTGGTTGGTGTCTCCAAAAAGAATTAGGTTAAATGAAAAAGGTTCACCTTTTTCATATTGTGTCCTGTCCTCAAGAGGAGGCTCGATAACAAATGGGTGAGGGGGGTTTGAAACGCGTGTATCTTCTGGCAGCTCAACCGCTTCCTTGGTTTCAAAAACAAGGGCATATAGACATCTGCTTTTCAGCAGGCAGTTTTCACATTCCTTTAACCTCAGGGCACAGACAGTTTTTTTAAGTGCGCGGCCGAATACTCCCCTAAAAGTGGAACCCTTATAAGGTGGGAGCAGGGCGGGTTCAGTGAAAAGACATGAAAAAGTATAATTTCCGATAAACATGTTTCCTCCGGGATGTTTTACAAGGCATAGTATCTCTAGAAAGAAATGAATGCCATCAGTGCAACGTTGTTTTTCGGTTATAACGTCTTAGTGTTTTCCTTGTTAATATTTATCTTTTTTTGAAAGGAATAAGGCTGATCTATAGTAATTTGATGATTAACAAAAATGTAGTAGGAATACAATTTTTTTATTAAATCTATTGAAAAAATGGCCGTTTCTAACCAAATGCGGAACAACTCATTTCCCTGAACATGCGGCATAGTTCTCTTCCAAACAGATTAACCTGCCACTTTTTTAATATATCCATCTTGCACAGTCGGGATACATCCTCAGGACAGGCCTGCACCAGTGATTGTATCTGGGCATTTGTGCAGAGGAGAGAGGGATCAAGATCCAGTTTCCCGGCTGTTTTACTTCTCCAGTCCTTGAGAGTCTTTATATTTTTGTTCTGCTCGGGTTCAATAGGTCTTGATTTGGATTTAGGATATCTTGGAAGTTCTCCTTCAGGAATTTTAAGTACCTCATTCACTCTGTTCAGTATAATTCTTCCCATTTTTCTGACCTGACTCTCTGAAAGAGACCTGAGTTTATGAATATCGGAAGGCTCTTCTGCTGCAATACTCAATATCTGATCGTTCCTGAGAACCTTGAAGGGCGGCCTGTCTTTTTTCCTTGCCAGTTCTTCTCTTAGATTCAGGATTGCCTCAAGAACAGCCAGATTTCGCGGAGCCAGATTCCTTGCTCCTTTGAATTTCATAAAAAGAGGTTCTTCGCTGGCCCGGGCAAAACGGACCCTGCACTGAAGTTCACATTCCTCCTCAAACCATTTAAATCGGTATTTTTCAATAAGAGACTCTTCTAGTATCCTGCTGAGCGGTATCAGATAACATGTATCATAAACACCGTAGGTAAGCATTGAATCAGAGAGAGGTCTTTTGGACCAGTCTCTTTTCTGGTATTTTTTTTCAAGCTTAATATTAAAGTGTTCCCTGAGCAGGCTGGCAAGCCCTGTTTCAGTTGAGCCAAGAATACGTGCTGCAATCTGTGTGTCAAAAAGCGAAGAGACCTCTATTTTAAAATCCCTGTACAGGGAACGTATATCATAATCGGCCCCATGGAGTATTTTACGTATACCTCCGGAAGAAAAAACAGGTTCCAGAGGTGAGAGATCCTTTATCGCCAGAGGATCAATCAACAGGTTTTTGGTATTTGTGGATATTTGAAGGAGGCAGACCTTTTCTGTGTAATGAAAGAGCGAATCCGACTCGAGGTCTACTCCAATTGATTTTTCATCAAGCAGGGCTCTGGCTTCATGTACAAGGGTAGAAAAAGTACTTATGTATTTGTATGAAATCTTTTTTTTATTCAATTAGTTATGCCTTCCTGTTTGTTGTATTATAATAAATATGAATTTTATTGATACTTTTGCTTCCTGTCAGTAAAAATGTATATTATTAAGTTGAAAATTATAGGCTAAGTCGATTCAATGGGTCAAGGATAAAGGATATTTATATTGCCTGAATTTTAAGAATTATGAAAAAACTTAAGTTTTTTTAGAGTTTTACCGATAGAAAATTGAGTATCTGGTTTACTAATAATAAATTTTAATCAGGTAACAGTTCTTCAATGGATCCAACGAAAATACTGATAATTGATGACAGCCCATTTTTCCGCAATCAGATCGAAAATGAACTGAAATCAATTGATGCATCCTTTTCATACGCTGAAGACGGGAAAAAAGGTCTGGATATGGCCCTGCTCCAGAGCTATGATCTGATTATTTCCGATATTGAAATGCCCAATATGGACGGATTTGCACTTTGCAGTAAGTTAAAGGGAAACCCGAATACAATAAGTATACCTCTCATCCTTATAAGTTCCAATGACACGGATCAATATATTGATAAAGGCTTCAGGGTAGGAGCTGATTCCTATATTATTAAATCTGATTTAAAGACCAAACTCCTTGATACAACACTTGAAGTCCTTAAAAAATCGAAGTTTCATAATGATAACCATATCCTTGTTGTTGATGACTCCTCAACCATCCGGTCTATTGTAAAAGACGCCCTGGAAAAAGCCGGTTTTAGAGTAACAACCGCTGTAAACGGAAAGGATGCCCTTGAAAGGATTCAGGCAAATCTGCCCGACCTGATACTCTGTGATATCGATATGCCTGAAATGAATGGAATAGACCTGTGCAACAAGGTCAGGACCGATCCGGATTTAAAGGCAATACCGTTTGTCATAATGAGTGCCAATGACAACCGGGCAACAATGCGGCAGTTACTCGAAAGGGGTGTAAGCGCCTATCTGGTTAAACCCTTTAATATGGAACAGATGGTTATTACCATAGAAAAACTGCTTTCGGATCAATTCCTGCTTCTTTTAAAAGAGAAAGAACGGCTCGATTCGGAAAGACAGTTTATGCTTTCCGGGATTACCAGCCTCATAACCGCCCTTGAAGCGAGAGACCATTATACATCAGGTCATTCTCAGGCAGTATCAGCCATTGTAGAAAAAATGGCTGCAAAAATGGGTATGTCACAGGAAGAGATTGAAGGAATAGGCATTGCGGGCAAGCTTCATGATCTTGGGAAAATAGGGGTACCGGACAGCGTGCTGCTGAAACCCGGAAAACTTACAAAAGTTGAATTCAATCTTGTCAAGGAACATCCCGTTGTCGGAGTGAATATACTGGGCAATATATCGAGCCTGTCCAGGATTATTCCTGCTATCAGGCACCACCATGAAAGGTTTGACGGTAAAGGATATCCTGATGGTATAAAAGGAAACAATATTCCACTATGGGCAAGATTAATGGCGGTTGCCGATACCTATCATGCCCTCACATCCGACAGGCCTTACAGGGACGGGATGCCCCTGCAGAAGGCCATGGAAATAATCCTCTCGGCGAAGGAGACACAACTCTGTCCGGACTGTGTAGATCTTTTTTTCGAGTTAATTGCCGAAATCCCTCCTGAAAAACTTATTGCCTAAAAACTGAATATACAATAAGTTTCATTTTATTTTATCAAAATAAAATTCAGAGCTGTTATCCATGAATGTCCGTTTAAAACGATACCGCAAGGATTATACCTGCAGCTATGCCAATGGTGTATTCAGCACTATTGAACTGCTCGAGGCCCATCCGGAACATGTCATAAGGGTAATTATATCCTCTTCCGGGGAAGAGAATGAAGGGATCATAAAGATAAGAAAACTCTGCAGGGAATATAATATCCCCGCTGAGGTGAATGATAAAACAATTGAAAGGATTTCCCTGAAGGGAAAACATCTTGCCATAGGTGTTTTCAGTAAATACCGGTCTTCAATAGAACCGGGAAAAAATCATCTGGTGCTAGTAAATCCTTCTGATATGGGGAATACCGGGACTATCGCACGTACAATGATCGGGTTTGGAATGACAAACCTTTCGTTGATCAGGCCTGCCGTGGACTGTTTTGATCCCAGGGCAATCCGTGCATCCATGGGGGCCATATTCCGCCTTAATATCGAATATTTTGACAGTCTCACAGATTATCATAAAGCATTCAACAATAACCTTTACCTGTTCAGGACCGGGGAGAACAGTAATATAAGAGAAATGAAGTTCATTAAACCGTATTCACTTGTTTTTGGCAATGAAAGTTCCGGTTTACCGGATGATACGGGGGTTGAGGGCAGGGTGATATCCATTCCACAGAGCGGGAATATTGACTCTCTGAATCTTTCGGTCGCAGCAGGGATAGCTCTCTATGAGAGTAATAAATATTAACCTTCCTCTCCCCAAAAGAGCATTCCTTCTCTCTGGTCTTCGGGTATCGGCTTTTTTAGCGATGTTTCGGTCATTGTTAATCTCCTTTTCTATCCGATGTCCTCCGAAAGCAGAATCGCCTCGGCGATCTGTCTCATTGATTTTCGGGAATTCATGCTTTGCTTCTGTATCCATCGGAAGGCCTCATTCCCGCTGACTTTCTTTCTGTTCATAATTATTTCCTTGGCTCTTTCAACCAGTTTGCGTGTTTCGAGTTCTTCCTGTATGACCTTGGACTTGACCATAAGTTCGGTATTAAGGATGGCCACGGCCGCCTGGTTGGCAACTGCTGTTATCAGGTTTATCTCAGGATCGGTAAAATCATGGGGAACGGCTGTGAAGCAGTTTAAAACACCGATTACCTCTCCTTTTTTGACCTGAAGCGGGATGCTCAGCATTGAAGCAAGGCCAAGTTTTTTTGCCATTTTTTTTTCCTTGAACCTCGAGTCTTTTATGACATCCTTTAAAATAAGGGGTTCATTGTTTGATACTACATAACCTACTATTCCTTCATTAAAATCAAGAGACCTGTCCTGGACATACTCGGGATCAATAGCCTGTGTGGCTTTCAACCGAATCTTTTTCTGGTTGTCGGAATTGTCTACAAGCCAGAGCGAACATATTTCAAGGCCCGTCACCTTTGCGGTAACCATTACAATAAGTTTCAGTATCTCCTCAATATACAGGTCCGACGTAATCGCGCTGCTTATGTCAGAAAGTGCCTTGATGTATTTTTCGTAATCTTTTATGGATATTTTATCCATTATTAATGTTTTTCCTTTGAGCGTTAAAATTGTTATGTATAGAAAACTAAGAGCATTTTTTTATAATAACTAATTAGTGCCCATCCAGAAAGAGGCTATTTCTGGATGGAGCTTTCAGCGATCAGCTATCAGCCGTCAGCTAAGTCTTTATTTTAAAAGCCTTTTGCTGAAAGCTGAACGCTGAGTGCTGACAGCTGCCGAACAAAAACTTTAGTTTTTGGATGGGCACTAATTAATTAAAATAATTGGTGTCGGATTTCAAGAATTATGTTGAATCTTTTTTGTTACTTGACACTCACGTTATATCCTCCTATATTTGTGCAAAAAATCGACTTCTCGGTTTCTTAAAATGGTAGTATAATATGTAGTAAGTTACACACCTCTGATCTCAAAGGTGAAAGCATCCTCATCAGAACTAATAATACTTAAACAATCTTGTATTAAAAGTTGCAGGAGCCGGTGAAACACCTTTAAACGGTCGATGTGCAGTCTCAATGGATTAACTATAATAAAAAAAGGATAAAAAGGTTATGTCACAGCCTGGTTCAGATATAAAAATAAAAGTACTTCGAGTAATATGGGGGAACTTGCCATGGGTGATGGTCATTGTGCTCCTGATACTCTCAGCAAATATCGGCTGGATGCTTTATTTAAAAAATCAAAGGATCGAGTATGAAAGAAAAAATGCCGTTAAGGAAGAAACTGCTGCTGTAAAGGTGATTACGCTTCAGGTAGAGCAAAAGGAGTTCAAGGATAAGATTAACCTTCCTGCTGTAATTGAATCTTTTGAAAACCTGTGGGTCAAGACCGAGGTGTCGGGACAGGTGATCAATATTCTGGTCGATGAAGGTCAGTATGTTGATAAGGGGCAGGTGCTGGTAAGACTGGATGGCAGGGATTACCAGTTGCGGCTCGAAAGTATCGAAGCAAATTATAACCTCGCGCAGCTCGAATATAAGCGTATATCCGAACTTGCGGAAAAAAAGATAGCAGCAGTTACCGATCTGGACAAAATAAACGCCCAGCTTAAGTCATTGAAGTCACAGCTTAATGAAGCAAAACTTGCACTGGAAAGGACCAGGATTAAAGCACCTATAAGCGGCAGGCTTAATGAAATCGACACGGAGATAGGTGACTGGCTGGGAATTGATAAGCCTGTTGCCCAGATTCTTCAGATAGGAAGTGTCAAGGTTTCGGTTGGTATACCCGAGAGTGACGTTGCTTCAGTATTTGATCTGAAAGAGGCTGATATTACAATAGAAGCACTTGGTAAAAGGTCTGTAAAAGGCAAAAAGTTATTTTTATCACGCAGTCCGGGAACAATGGCAAGGCTCTATAATCTCGAACTTGCTGTCCCCAATCCTGACGGCAAAATTCTACCCGGCATGTTTGCGCGGGTTGAAATAGTAAAGAAAACCTTTAAAAATGCAGTTGTAATACCTCTTTATGCCGTTATCTCTCAACAGAATGATAAATTTGTATATATTGAAAAAGATGGCAAGGTTATAAAAAGAAATGTCCAGCTTGGATTGCTTTCGGGCTGGGAAGTTCAGATTACGGACGGATTGGAGCAAGGGGACCATCTTATAATAGAAGGACACAGGGCTCTGGACAGCGGACAGAAGGTTGATGTTATTAAAATGGTAAAAGACCCGAAGGAGATATTAAACTCATGAGATCCATAACAGATATTGCCGTAAAAAAAAGTACCGCTGTTATTGTCATGGTTATTTGTATCATCATTGCGGGTATTTTTTCCTATTATTCCATGCCAAGGGAATCAGCACCTGATATTCCTATACCATATGTGTTTGTCAGCACGGTTTACCCCGGAGTAGCCCCTCTGGATATAGAGCAGTCTATTACCATACCTATAGAAAAAAAACTTAAGGGACTGGAAGGTGTAAAGAACATTAAATCCTCCAGTGTTGAAGGCGCAAGTTCTATTGTTATTGAGTTTGTCACCGGTACTGATATTGATGAAGTCGTAACAAAGACCAAGGATAAGGTTGACATGGCAAAAGGAGAACTGCCTTCAGATCTTGAGGATGATCCTGTTGTGAATGAAGTCAACATATCCGAAATGCCTATCCTTGTTCTCTCATTGTCGGGAACTGTCGGTCTGGTAAGGATAAAGGACATTGCCGATGACCTGAGCGATGAAATTGAAGCAATACCGGGTGTCCTTGAAGCAGAAATAACCGGCGGACTTGAACGCGAGATCAGGGTAGAGCCTGATCCTTTTAAGCTGGCGTATTATGGTCTGTCCCTTGTCAGTCTTCAGGCCGTAATAGCTGATGAAAACAGGAATACATCCGGCGGCGGCATCCGTATGGGCGACGGCAGGTTTCAGTTGAGGGTCCCGGGTGAATTTGAAACGCCAGACGAGATATATGGACTTGTCGTAGGTACTCATGAAGGACACCCTGTCTACCTTAAAGATGTGGCCAGGGTAGTTGACGGATTTAAGGAAGAAACCGGGCGTTCACGTCTGAACGGTAAACCTGCGGTAAATATACAGATTAAGAAACGCAGCGGTGAAAACATAATAAAGATTGTCGATAAGGTTAACGAGATAATTGAAAAACAATCCAGGATCTGGCCGGCAGGAACCGAAATTACAAAGCTGATGAACGAAGCCAAAGATGTACGCATGCTGGTGGAAGACCTGGAAAATAATATAATTACAGGGCTTATCCTGGTAATATTTGTACTCTTTTTTGCTATGGGAATGAGAAATGCTATCCTTGTCAGTATGGCAATACCTTTTTCCATGTTTATTTCATTTATTGTACTGTATGCCCTGGGTATAACCCTTAACATGGTTGTGCTTTTCTCTCTTACCCTTGCCCTGGGAATGCTTGTAGATAATGCGATTGTTATTGTTGAAAACATCTTTCGATTCATGGAACAGGGTGTCCCCAGATTACAGGCGGCTGTAAGAGCTACCGGGGAAGTGGCTATGCCTGTTGCGGCCTCAACAATCACAACAGTAGCAGCCTTTTTCCCTCTGGTGTTCTGGCCAGGCATTATGGGTGGATTTATGAAATACCTGCCTCAGACAGTAATCATTACACTTTTGTCATCACTGTTTGTGGCACTTGTGATAAATCCGGTTCTCGCGGCAATATTTATGAAACTTCCGCTCGGGTATAATGTAAATGCCGTAAGCGCAGAGGATGTAGAAAACGCAGGGGAGACCCCCATAGAAGTAAAGGGACCTATTTTAAAAACCTATCGACAATTGCTGGAAGGTGCCCTGAATAACAGGCTACCAGTTCTTATAATGTCTTTTATGGTTGTCGGGTTATTAATAATGATCTGGTTCTACAGGGTAGGTCTTGAAAAATCAGTTGAATTTTTTCCGAGTATCGATCCTTCGGATGTATATGTCAATATTGAGATGCCGGAAGGAGCTGACCTTGTGTATTCAGACAGGGTAGCCAGCTCTATTGAACTCGCATTATGTAAAGGTGCTGACTATATACCTTCACCCGGTGACAGGCCTGCTGACTGTTACAACAGTATTGATGAAACCAGAAAACATACGCTTAAAACCGGCGAGAAAGTGACAGGCATTACTGATATTTCCGATATTCAGTATATCTATTCCAAAGCGGTTTCCGTTCAGGCCGGAGGGATGTCACTTTTTGAGGATAATTCTCCAAACCGTATTGGAGTACAGCTTTATGACTTAAAGGAAAGAAATAATTCTTCAGCTAAAAATATCGAGACAATCAGGGACAGGATCAGAAATGTTGCGGGAGGAGAAATTACTCTGGCCGAAGAAGAGGAAGGACCCAACACAGGTGGAGCCATAAATATTGAAATTTCAGGAGATAATACCGCAGTCCTGGGAGAATATGCTGCCAGGGTACGTAAAGAACTGGAAAAAATACCTTTTGTTTATGATATCAGGGATGACTACGTTGCAGGGTCTCCCACAGTAAAAGTTAATGTGGACAGGCAGAAAGCCGCAATGCTGGGCCTTTCTACAAATACGATAGGTTTTGTCCTCAAGGTCGCATACAATGGTATGAAAGTTTCAACATTCCGTGAAAGTAACGATGACTATGATATTACGATTCAGCTGGAAGAAGAAGCCAGAAAGAACACTGATATCTTAAAAGAGCTGCTTATACCTACAAACCAGGGACTTGTACCTCTGAGTACAATAGCCAAGTTTGAGATAACCGGCGGGCTGGGCCAGATAAACAGAATAGATGAAGAAAGGGTTGTTACTGTTAAAGCAAGTGTTGATGAAGACCGTGTTACAGGATCTGATATCAGACGCGAAGCTGAAAAAAAACTTGCGGAGTATGAACTGCCACCCGGCTATAATATAAAATTTACCGGTGAAGAGGACATGCAGAAGGAGGCCGAGGATTTTCTCGAAAAGGCGTTTGCTGTTTCTGTTTTTCTAGTATTAATAATCCTGGTCGCCCTCTTTAATTCTATTGCCCAGGTGGCCATTATAATGATATCTGTCCTGCTCTCACTGGGAGGTGTTTTTTTCGGACTTACTGTCATGCATTATCCCTTTGGTGTAATAATGACCGGCGTTGGTGTTATTTCGCTCGTAGGTGTTGTGGTAAATAATGCTATCGTACTGATCGATTATACAAACAGGCTTCGTGAAAGGGGCATGCATACGAGGGAGGCGATAATTGCCGCAGGATGTACAAGGTTAAGACCTGTTCTCCTGACAGCCGTTACAACAATACTTGGCTTGCTGCCAATGGTTACGGGTATTTCCTACGATTTCCACATAATGGAAATATGCTGGGTAAGTGAATCAAGCCAGTGGTGGTCATCCATGGCGATTGCAGTTATATTCGGTCTTGCAATAGCAACAGTATTGACCCTCGTGGTTGTCCCAACCCTTTATTCATTTTTATATACATCAGGCATTGCATATGAACGCGGTATGCAAAAGTTAAAGAAAGCATACTGGGCTCCTTTTTACCGGTGGACAGGTACAAAGCCCGAAGACTTCTCGCAGGAAATTTAAGAAAATAACCGCTGAGACGCTAAAGACGCTAAGAAAAAATAAAATATTTCTTAGCACTCTTTGCGTCTTGAGCGAAGCGGGCGGTTCAATCTTTAAAGCTTTAAATGGAACAATCATTAATAAAAGACAACATAGCAATTATCCTTGTGGACCCGCAGATACCTGAAAATATTGGTGCTGCTGCAAGGGCAATGAATAATATGGGGATAAACCGACTTATACTTGTTAACCCAAAAAATCCTGACAAGGACCGGATGCTGAGAGCCGGGACAGTGCATTCGGTCGATATAATTGATAATATAATAATCCATGGCAGCCTTGAAGAAGCCATAGGCAGTTTCAGTTATATAGCCGGTACAACAGCAAGGCTGGGCACAATGCGGCATGCAATGACATCACCTCAGACCCTTGCCGAAAACCTGATTGATATATCTCAAAATAATGATATTGCTATTATGTTCGGTCCTGAAGACAGGGGCCTTTCAAATGAGCACCTTCAATATTGCCATACCATTACAACTATCCCCACATCAGACTTTTCATCTTTAAACCTGGCCCAGGCAGTTCTTATAGTGTGTTACGAAATATTCAGGGCAGGGATGAAAAAGTCCAAATCAACCCCACCCCGCCTTGCAAACAATTTTGAACTTGAAGGCATGTATGAACATCTGAAGGATGTACTGTTAAAAATAGGTTTTTTAAATCCCCAGAACCCTGATCACTGGTTGCTCTATGTAAGAAGATTTTTTTCAAGATTGCCATTAAGAGCCAGAGAGGTACGTATAGTAAGAGGTATCTGTCGGCAGATTGACTGGTATACTGGTAAGAGGCTGGAAGACATAGAAAAGAAAAATAGGGTTTAGGGATCAGGAGAAAGGGGGCAGGTTTCAGGAGAGACCTTTGCTGACAACTGTCTTATTTAAGGTAAGAGCGAAAGCCAGTGATCAGCGCTTATGACCATAATTTTCATGTCATTATTTGAAATCAGTTTACATATTCCAGGTTGATTGATTAACTGAATAGCAGGGATTTGAAAAATATCCTGGAATTTACGCAGACTTTTCGAAGGAGTACTGTCAGACATTTTGGCTTCTATTAGAACGAAAGGATGGTTATTATCTGCGATAAGAAAATCAACTTCCTCCTTATCCCTGTTCCTGACATAATGCAGTGAAAAATTTCCTAACCCGGTATCATTCCAGTTTGACAATGCACGTAAAAATTCTAACGCCACCATATTTTCGAATCTTTCGGATGCAGATTCAATCACGGCATAGTCGAACAGATATAATTTTTACG
>JASFHE010000016.1:0-23332 GCA_050123415.1 Desulfobacteraceae bacterium
CCTCCTATGGTGTTGAGGAAAAAACCGGCGTATTCATATAAAATCTGTTGGGACGGGCGACCCTTTATTCTTTTCCTGTCTTTGCCGTCATATGTGTACCATAAATAAAAATACCTCATTGTGGATTCAATATTTTCATTTTCATATGTAAGTACATCCTTAATCAGGGATAATTTTTCACTGCCCAGCACCCTGTAAAAGTGGGCGATGTTTAAAAACATGTTGTAAAGAGACTCAGTCTCATTTCCTAAAAGAGGTGTTTTTTCGGATATTTTCTGGATTATTTCTTCATATTCATTATATGAACTCCCCGCAAATCCGTATTTTTTTATGTAATTCTGCTGATCAAGATGTACAAAAAAAGAGGCAATGCGGCGCTCTACTTCTTCAATAGATTCAATGTCTTCCGGTTCTTCACCCGGAGTCTTTGACATGGCCTCGTCATCTGAATTGATATCTTCATCCTCAATCAGATCAGCATCACCTGTAAGGGTCGATATTGTTCTTTTAAGGGAATCGATTTTATCCGTCAGTTCTTCATTCTTTCCCTGCCATTGCGTTTTTTCCTGTTCAAGCGCTGCGTCAAGGTCTTTTTTATGTCTTGATTCAAGGGCCCTGTATCCCAAAATGCCGAGTATTACTAAAATAACAACACATATAACAATTGTAATAGATTGCTTCTTTGACATAATTACTCCCTTTTTTAACAAATCCTGCATTTTTTCATTGCCTCTGCCATAAGCACCGCCCCCTCAATCGAGGGGGATACAGGCACCTTGCTCTGTTCAAAACCCTCTATAAGCATTCTGTATCTTTCAACATGGGGAACATAGGCAATCATTGGTTTTCCTTCATTTTCATATACCTGCCCTAATCTTGCGCCAAGGTCAAGCGTTATACCCGGTAAATAGGGCAAAAGAAGCAACAGAATACAATCGATATCCGCCTGTCTGCTGAGTGCTTCGGCCATATGAATAAAATCATCGTCAGTTGCGCTGCCCGTGAGATCCAGGGGATTTCCAAGAGATGCTATCCGGTTGATACTTGATGACAGTTTTGCCCTCAGCTCTTCCTGATAATTACTGTTAAATTCAAAAACAGACAGGCCCCTTTCATCACAGAAATCAACTGCCATTGCTCCATGACCGCCGCTTCCGGTAATTATACCCATCCTGCCTTCTATAGACTTTTTGAAACAACTTAAAGACTCACAAAATGATATAAGTTCCTGTTCATTTTTTGCTTCAATAACTCCGTACTGTGTAGCAATGTCAGAGAATATTTTGTAGTTTCCCCCTATACTGGCCGTATGGCTTGTAACGGCTCTGCTTCCCCCGACGCTTTTACCGGCTTTTAAAACTACCACAGGCTTGGGGCTTTTCCCTGCGGCTATCATGAACTCACGGCCCTCATTGTTTCCGAAACCCTCTATATAAAACGTTATAACCTCGGTATTTCTGTCCTGAATCAGATAATTAAGCAGTGCCATTTCACCGATTACAGCTTTGTTGCCAATACTGAGTCCCAATGATATCCCAACACCTTCACCTGAGAATTTGACCATCTGGTCAACAAGGATTCCTCCGCTTTGACTTACAATAGCTACATTACCTTTTGATGGTTTTACAATACGTTCCGACGGAAGGAAAAAGGTATCCGCGACCTCGGGAACATACAATCCGAGGCAGTTGGGCCCGATAAAAGGAAACTCTGCCTCTTTGGCCAGTTGAGCCATGGTGTTCTGAAGGTCCGGATTTCCTGTTTCCGCGAAACCTCCTGATATGACCGCGGCGCCCCCTGCATTGGCGTTAATACATTCTTTAAGTATCTCCGGGCAGAATTCTGCCCTTGCGGAAATTACTGCCAGGTCTACAGCTTCAGGTATCTCTGTAATATCTGTATATACCCTTTCACCATGAAACTTTCCACCCTTAGGGTTGACCGGGTATACCTTAACAGGATTCCTGAAATGATTTTTTGTAAATATAATATTTGCGGGGTGTCTGTCGTTGCTCAGAGAAATACCCACCACAGCTATGCTTTTTGGTCTTAACATGCGTTTAAGATTCATTTTATGGATCCTCATTTTTTATGTTTCTTTTTTTTGTAATAAAATATTAATATCATGAACAACTTGTTGTAATCAAATAATAATGTAATTAGTGCCCATCCAAAAACTAAAGTTTTTGTTCGGTAGCGGTCAGCACTCAGCGTTCAGCTTTCAGCAAAAGGCTTTTAAAATAAAGACTTAGCTGACCGCTGATAGCTGACCGCTGATAGCTCCATCCAGAACTTGTCTCTTTATGGATGGGCACTAGATATCAATATAATTAGTCTGTTAGCCATTCGAACATCAGAAAGTCCTTTCATGCAGTAAATCGAATCATTTATATCATTTTTTGGCATAAAAATTGAGTATTATTTTCTACAGGTTATCATTTTAAATCTTTTAAGAGAGAGGGAAAAATTATGTTTAAGGTTAAATTAAGTAAGTTGATACAATGGAAATTTAATGTTTACTTGTATAATTTAATGGGTTGGAAAATAGCTAAGTATTATATTTTTTTTCTTGGAAAGATATATTTCTTTTTTAACAGAAAAGAGAGGACTGCTGTGGTTAAATCTGTTAACAACGTAATAAAACGGATACATCAAAAGATAAATGAAAATGATATTGTCAATAAAGTTTTTGAAGGGATAGTTTCGCATTATTATGAAAAAATGTTTATTGGCTTTGAAAGGTTCGAGAAAAAAAATAGCTTTATCAATAAAAATATTATTTGTGATGATCTGGTTGTGATACGAAAAGGTCTGTTGAAGGGTAAGGGAGTTATTGTTATTACAGGACATTATGGAGCAATTGAATATATTCCAGCTTTATTTGGATTGAATGGAGTTAATGTATCTATGATTGCTAAATTTAAAACAGAAAAATTAAAAAATAAGATTCTGTCACAGGCTGCAAAATATAATGCAAATTTTATTGATACTGATAATAATAGTAATATTTTGTTAAATGCAGTGAAAGAACTTAAAAAAAACAGAGTACTTGTTACTCAATGTGATGAATTTGATGAGTGGCGTCCTTCAAAGAAAGAAAACACATCCTTTCTGGGACATCGGACAGGCCTGGACAGGACCATAAATATTATTAAAAAAAGGTCAGGTGCGGAAATTGTATTTGGTGTGATTCACAGATATAGTTTGAATGATTACAAATTGAAAATATTCTCATATGAAGATATGTTAAAAGAGATACCTGCCGGATCATCATATTCGGCAGGTGAGGTTGTATTAAAAACTCTGGAGCAGTTCATCTACCGTTATCCGGAACAATGGTATTTATGGGAGAAATTTTCTGCATTAATTAGTGACTCATATTCACATAGCAGGATTGATAAGCAAATTAGTGCTCCAGTATTCAGTTATGTTCCCGAAAAAAGTGCATAGAATAGAATAAAAGGTGTTTTTTGTATGGAAAAAGAGGTCTGTTGTGTAAACTCAAGGGCTATCATCAATTATGTTAAAAAGCATAACGAGAGTGTATTGGACAAGCTTTTAGATGATCTGGATCCGGAACTGGATTTAATTCCTGACAAAGAAGCTTTTTTAACTGATCACAATAACTGGATTTCATGTACTGTCGCTTCCAAGCTGTATGAACGGGTCAGGATAACCTTTAAGGATGAAATGGCGGCATATAATATCGCAAAATTTGCAGTTGAAAACTATCATTTCGGCTATTTGCAATGGGTGATTATCCGGGCGTTCTGGTCCACAAAAAACGTGCTCAAAGGATTACAGAAGATAAATGACCGGTACAATAGAAATAAGGAGATTCAGCTTGTTGAAATTAAAGGTAATAACGCTGTTGTCAGGTTACACTGGAATCCTGAAATGGATGTAACCAGGGATATTTGCCTTTTTAATCAAGGTGTCTATTCTTTTACGCCCATAGTATGGGGTGGAAAACCCGCAATACTTGAAGAGAAATGCTGTTATTTTAATGGTGCACCTTATTGCGAATACAAATTAAAATGGTCAGCCAGAAACAGATTTTACGAGAATTTTTCAAAATTTTTCTTATCAAAATCTGTTTTGGCTGAAACCATTAAGGAAATGGACAGGGATAAAAAACTACTCGAGAAAAAATATGAGGAGGTTAATCTTTTAAACACACAGTTAAGTGATAAGGTTAAACAACTTCAAGCGATACAGGAAACAGGAAAGGCAATTCTATCTGTATTGAATCTTGAAAATCTGTTGACAGTTATTATGAATACTCTGTCCAATATATGCAGCATTAACAAGGCAATAATTATGATTGTGAATGAAAAAGATGAGTATCTTGAGTATCTCCATGCAACAGGTTTTAGCCGCAATGTTCCTGAGGAAGTTAAGAATTATCAAGTATCTCTTAAACGAGTTAATAATTTACTGGTCAGAGTTGCAAATACGGGACGGTCTGAATACATCCCGGATGTGAGGAGTTCAGTCCTCAGAAAAGAAAATATTGTTCTGCTGTACGGTAAGCCAAAATCAGTTTTTGTTGTGCCGCTCATTACAAGATCAAAGGTTATTGGTATTATAGCAACGGATGCTATCGATGAAAGCGGTGTTCCTGATGAGACAAGGAATACACTCGAAGTTTTTGCTCCTCAGATAGCCATTGCAATTGAAAATGCCAGATTATACAAAAAGCTGCAGGAACAAATGTCGGAACTTAAGAGATCTCATGCTCTTCTAAGCAGAACGGAAAAGCTTGCTTTCCTCGGTGATCTTGCTGCAAGGCTTGCCCATGAAATAAAAAATCCCATGACAGCAATCGGTACATTTATTCAGATGCTGCCCTATAAATTTGATGATAAAGAATACAGAGAAAATTTTCATAAAATAGCAATGGAAGAAACAGAAAGAGTTAACAGTCTTATTTCTGAACTTCTTGATCTTGTTAATACCAAGGAAACCAAATTTGAGTCCAGTTCAGTTCATGAAATAATTGATAAGATGCTTCTTCTTATTTCACCGCAGAGCAATGCCAAAAAAATTAAAGTTCAGAAGGAATATGATCCTGAATTAAATAAAGTTTGGCTTGATTCAGAGAAATTCAAGCAGATTATTCTTAACCTTTTATCAAATGCAGTGGAGTTTACGCCTGAACATGGAATGATAAAAATAACCACACTAAGAAATCTAAAAGATAAAAAAAATGGAATGGATATTCGAATCATTGTGGAAGATAATGGAGAAGGTATTCCTGAAGCAATGCTTATTAAAGTATTCGATCCATATTTTACAACAAAACATAAAAGTAAAGACCATAAAGGAACCGGTCTTGGGCTTTTTATTGTTCACCAGAACGTCCAGGATCATGGCGGTACTATCGAGGTAAGGAGTAAAATAGCTGAAGGAACTCAGTTTATAATTGATCTTCCGATTCAGCCTGACAGTAATTCAAAAAGAAACGGAATTGAGATCTAAATGCGAATAGAGGAGACAACGACTGTAAAGGTTACGTTGCCATTTGCTCATGAGTTTTCACATTCTCTGAGAAAAAGGCTGGCAATAACAAATGTGTTTATTCTACTTAAAGATGGTGAGGGAAGAATACTGGGCTGCGGTGAAGGCGCTCCGAGATCATATGTTACTGGTGAAAATCCTGATATAATGATTTCCTGTATCAGTAATCTGGTTCAGGATGAAACGTTCCCCTGGGAATTGTCTGACAAGCAGCAGCTATGGGAATATTTGGACTCACTTCCGGTACAAAAGGAGATGAATGCCTCCGTCTGCGCGCTTGAGATGGCATTATTGGATGCATATGCAAGAGAGCAAAAAATGAAGATAATAGACTTCTTTTCACATGATTATTATGCTTCTCCGGTTTTATATGGTGCAGCCATCCCACTTGGCACAGAAGATGTTGTAAAAAATGCATGCCTGATCATTAGTGATCTCGGGATAACCAGGCTTAAACTTAAAATAGGGAAGGATTTTTCTCAAAACAAATCTTTATTAAAAATTATTTCAGAAAACATTTCAGGTGAATATGATCTTAAAGTGGATGTGAACGGGGTGTGGGATTTAGAAACCGCTATCAGACATCTTCCCCTGCTCTCGGAACATGGTGTAAAGGTTATCGAACAGCCTATGGCCCCGGGTTCCGATGGTATCTCTGACTTCAGCAGGGCGGCCGGGGATTTTGATATAACATTAATGGCTGACGAATCAGCGTGTTCTTTTAAAGATATGGAACAAATCTCTGATGATGGATATTTTGGAATGGTAAATGTGAGGGTTTCCAAATGCGGCGGAATGAGACGATCCATAAAAATAGTTGATTATTTACGTTCAGTGGGGATCCCTTTCCAGATAGGCTGTCAACTCGGTGAGTCAGGCTTGTTATCAGCTGCCGGAAGAACAATATCTCTTGTTTGTCGTGATGCCGTCTCACATGAGGGTTCCTACGATGCATTACTTCTGGCTGAGAATGTTACAAAAAAAAATGTATCCTTTGAGTATGGCGGAATTGCCCACCCTCTAAATGGTATAGGCCTGGGTATTGATATTGATCCTGTGAAACTTCAAAATCTTTCAGACTATTCATCCATCAGGAATTTCAAAAAAAAGTAATGTGTTCCTTATATGTTTAGTGGCATATGAATTGCATAAAAGATAAATAAAAGGAAATGGAGTCTCCCTCCTTACTTCATTCCTAATCTCTGAAAAAAGACCCTGTCAGGGTTGTACTGACAGGGTCTTTTTTATAGTATTTCTATATAATATCATCACTTATTAATTCCGTGTAATCAATAAGTTATAGTGTTATTTTTTATCTGCTACCATATTTGATATATAATGATACATAAAAATAAGTAGAAAAGCATAATTATAAAACGACAGACTTTTTGGTATACTGTCATTTATTTGTCATCTTGACTTCTCTTCCCGAAATGTCGATAAATCGTTGCTTGACCATTTTAAATATTTTATCATAACATTTCTCATCAAATCTAATTTATCCGGAGATAAAAATGACACTCGAATTAAAACCCCTTAAAAATTTCCAGGGCAGAAAAGGACCTCTGCTCCTGATTATCATGGACGGTATTGGTATAGGGAATAACGATGAAAGTAATGCAGTATATCTCGCCAATACTCCTGTATTAAACGGCCTGTTAAAAACAGACCTTTACACACAGTTAAAAGCACATGGAAAAGCCGTTGGCCTGCCGACTGATGGAGATATGGGCAACAGTGAAGTAGGACATAACGCCCTTGGTGCCGGCAGGGTATTTGCGCAGGGAGCAAGCCTTGTTAACAGCGCCCTGAAAAGCGGGAAGGTATTTGAGTCAGAATTATGGCAGGAAATAATGGACCGATCCGAAAAAGGCGGCGCTCTCCATTTTATCGGACTGCTTTCTGATGGAAATGTCCATTCTCATATTGATCATCTTGATATCCTTATTGAGAACTGCGCGAAAGCCGGCCTTAAAAAGGTTAGGATCCATACACTTATTGACGGAAGGGATGTGGGTGAAAAGAGCGCGCTTGATTATGTTATCCCGACACAGGAAAGACTTGAAAAGATTTCAGGTGAAAACAATCTTGATTATGTAATCGCCTCCGGCGGAGGACGCATGAAGGTTACCATGGACAGGTATAATGCGGACTGGAATATAGTAAAGAGGGGATGGGACGCCCATGTGCTTGGAAAGGGCAGAAAATTTCATTCTGCGTCTGAAGCAGTAGAAACATACTATGCCGAAGATCCTCATATAACCGACCAGTACCTTGATCCCTTTGTTGTTGTTGATGAAGATGATAATCCCGTTGGCAGGATTCAGGATGGTGACTCGGTTATATTTTTCAACTTCAGGGGAGACAGGGCGATTGAGATATCAAGGGCCTTTACTGAAAAGGATTTCAGCGAGTTTGAACGGGGTCCGCTTCCCGATATACTCTTTGCCGGTATGATGGAATATGACGGTGATACCCATATCCCGCCCAATTTTCTTGTCCAGCCTCCCGATATAGAACGGACAGTCAGTGAATATCTGTGTGCTGCCGGTGTGAAGTCCTTTGCGGTTTCTGAGACACAAAAATTCGGACATGTCACTTATTTCTGGAATGGTAACAGATCCGGCTATATAGAAGAAACACTTGAAAAATATGTTGAAATACCGTCCGACAGGATTGAGTTTGATAAGGCCCCCAGCATGAAGGCTTTTGAGATAAAGGATTCTGTTATAAACCTGCTCAGGGAAGGGGAGTACCGGTTTGGAAGACTCAATTTTGCCAACGGCGACATGGTTGGACATACAGGTGTAATGGACGCTGCAATAACAGCGGTCGAAACAGTTGATAAATGCCTTGGTGAACTTCTCGAAGTGATAAAAGAAATGGGCGGGATAGCTGTAGTGACAGCTGATCATGGAAACGCGGACATAATGTATTCAACAGGAAAAGACGGAAAGAAAAACGTAAAAACTTCACATACGCTTAATCCGGTTCCGTTTGTCATTGTTGATCCGCAAAATAATGGAGAATACAGGATGGCAGATCTCAAAGAAAAAGGGTTGTCAAACGTTGCGGCAACCCTTCTGAATCTCCTTGGATATGAAAAGGTGGAGGACTATGATCCTTCACTTATAAAATTTATATAGAAATTATCAGGCGTTAAGGGCGTATTCCGCGCCCTTTTCCATGCCTGCCCTGTTCAGTTCCACAAGGCCGGCCTTTTTTGATTTTAACACCTCACTCATACCGCCGATAAGCGATTCAAGGGATGTAACACCGGTTTTGGCGGCAAAGGCGCCGAGCATTATCATATTAACAGCGCGTTCATTTCCCAGTTCAAGTGCTATTTTATTAGCAGGAATTTTTACAACTTCTATATCATCTCTATCCGGTTCCCCGTTAACAAGAGAGGAATTGATGAGCATAATCCCGCCTTTTTTTATCAGTTTCTGATATTTAACCATTGATGGCTTATTTAGAACAACGGCATAGTCAGGGGATGATGCCACCGGTGAGGCAATCTCTTCATCCGAAACACATACTGTGCAGTTTGCTGTCCCGCCCCGTACCTCTGCTCCGTATGAAGGCAGGTATGTCACATTCATTTTATCTCTCATAGCTGCAAATGCCAGGATGTATCCCATTGAAAGAACTCCCTGGCCGCCTGAGCCTGCAAAAGCTGTTTTAGTTATCATTTCAATAAACTACCTCTCTCATATATTTTCTGCGTTGTCCTTGATAACGCCAATGGGGAATGTTTTTGTCATAGTCTCATCTATCCATTTACAGGAATCTACGGGTGACATCTTCCAGTTTGTGGGGCAGGGGGACAGTACTTCAACAAGAGAGTATCCCAGGTCAGCTATCTGGATATTGAACGCCTTTTTTATGGCCCTTTTTGCCGCCTTTATATTTTTGGGAGATGTGACGGAAACCCGTTCAATGTATACAGTGCCATCGAGCAGTGCCAGCATTTCGCTCAGCCTTAAGGGATTGCCGTCCCTGTTCACTTCCCTTCCTCCGGGTGTGGTGGTGGAGCGCTGACCCTCAAGGGTTGTCGGTGCCATCTGACCGCCTGTCATGCCGTAGGTGCCGTTATTGATAAATATTGTGGTGATTTTCTCACCCCTGTTGGCCGCGTGAATAGTTTCGGCAGTGCCTATGGCTGCCATATCTCCATCGCCCTGATATGTGAAAACAACCCTGTCAGGCAGGATTCTCTTTATGCCGGTGGCAACGGCAGCTCCACGCCCATGGGCGGCTTCCCCTACATCTATGTCAAAGTAATCATAGGCAAGAACCGCACAACCTGCCGGCGGGACACATATGGATCTATCCCCTATACCAAGTTCTTCTATTACCTCGGCTACAAGACGATGTGTTATTCCATGCCCACAACCGGGACAGTAGTGGAAAACAGCATCCTTTAAATATTTGGATTTTGAAAAAACGGTTTCAGACATTATAAATCCCTTATATTAAAATAATTCTGATAACAGTTTGTTATTCAGGATAATGTTTTTTTATCTCTTTAAATATTTCTACCGGTGTTGAAACAGGCCCTCCCGGTCGACCATAAAAATGTATCCTGTTACTGCCATTCAATGAGAGCTTTACATCCTCAAGCATCTGACCTGTGCTCATTTCAAAAACAAGAAACTCGGTTTTGTTTTGTGCAGTTTCCTGCAGAAACCTGTCAGGAAAGGGCCACAGTGTGACAGGCCTGAAGAGACCTGCCTTCAGTCCTTCCTTTCTTGCCCTGTCAACAGCGCCCTTTGCTATCCTTGCTGCTGTGCCATATGCTATTATTGTGAGTTTCGCGTCGGATGTTTTATAAGTTTCTGCCAGCTGGATTTCATCTTTAATGGATTCATATCTTTTTACAAGCTTCCAGTTAAGTGCTTCTTCTACATTCACATCCAGCCATAGAGACTTGATAACACGACTGGGCCTGTTTTTTGCCCCGTCGATTTTATATGGCCTTTCAGGCAGGGTACTGATGTCCCTGTATTCAGGAAATACAACAGGTTCCATCATTTGTCCCATCATACCGTCAAGCAGTATAATGACCGGGGTTCTGTACTGGTCGGCGTAATCGAATGCCTTGATTACACAATCCGCCAGTTCCTGTCCTGAAGCCGGTCCAAGGACTATGTTTCTGTAATCGCCATGTCCACCGCCTCTTGTTGCCTGAAAATAATCACCCTGAGAGGGCGCGATATTCCCCAGGCCAGGGCCGCCCCGCATGCAGTTCACAATAACAGCGGGAAGTTCAAGTGAGGATAAAAAAGAAATACCTTCCTGCTTCAGGCTGATTCCGGGACTTGAGGAACTTGTCATGACCCTTGCCCCTGCCATTGAAGCGCCTATCAGCATATTAATTGCAGCTATTTCACTTTCAGCCTGAATAAAAGTGCCGTCATCCAGTCCGGCCATTGCTCCGGCCATGTATTCGGTCAGTTCATTCTGCGGTGTGATTGGGTAACCGGCATAAAATCTGCATCCTGCCCTCACTGCAGCTTCGCCAACAACATGGTTTCCACTCATTAATACTTTTTCAGTCACGATAAACCTCTATAGCAACATCCGGACACATGGTTGCACACATAGCGCATCCTGTGCATTTTATGTCGCCGGGATTGTCATCTGTGCTCTCTGCGGGATAATATCCCTGATGATTGAGACTTTCAGATACGGATATTATCTGTTTTGGACAAACCGAAATGCAAAGATAGCAACCTTTACATAGTTCACTGTTTATTATAATTCTTCCTCTTTTCCTATCTGTCATATCCAATTCCAAGTCGAATTTGTAAAACTAAATTATCAATATGCCGGCATTTGCCGATATAATAAAAAACGTATGCCCTGGTGAACTTTATTTACATGCAGGACTAAACAGGGAAATGATTTTATGAATTGGTCTTTCAATTCATTTGTGTTCTACTTGATATTTTTCAGTTTTGTCAATTTCTTTTAAAAAAATTTTTTATTTGAAATATTTACTTATTGTTATTACTATAAAAAACAATTAAAAACCATGTTAAATATACATAATTAATAATTATGGTTAAGTAGGTTATATAGAGTATATGTAATTAGATTTCCTTTAAATAATAAAAAAGGGTGAAAATGAGTATAGATCAGCCGGATTTTCAGTCGCTTAGAAATATTAGAGATAATATGCTCCTGCTTTCCATAGCAAATGAATATATCAGCGAAAATATCTATCTAGTAAAATTCGGTACTGAAATTAAAAAAAACCTGACTGCTTTAAAAGATGATATTATCGCCCTTAAAAAACAGTTCCCCGGCAAGTTTGCTCAGGAAGTCAATACCGATAACATTATGAACAGCTTTGAGACTACTGCAAAAGAAATGCTGTCAGGCGGCGATGAAATCATTAGTAAATGCACTTCAGGAAAGCTTGGAACGGTTCTGGGCGCTGATGTGGATAAAATTACCGAAGCAATCGATAAAATATGGCATCAGGTAAAAGGGAGTGATGTTAAATATACAGCAACCGATTCAATCAGCGGTTTCTTTGACCGGCTGAATATTTTTTCAAGTCTGGCCAGTCTGTTTTTTAAAATTATTAAAATTTTCTTCATTATTCTAATTATTTTAGCAGCAGGATTATCATACCTGTATTTCACAATGGAAAAGGAAGAACCTATTCTCAAGGAAAACAGGGAAATAATGGCCTTTATTGAAGAGAAAAAAGCGCTTATTAGTGAACTGGAGAAAAAAAAGGCTGACGCTCAGAAGGATATAAAGGCCCGTGATACTTCTAAATTATTAAGAAAGGACAAAATAGCCATTATTGATACTGAGACCAAAATTCAGGAGCTGAACCAGGAAATTCACCTTATCGAAGGCCAGATTGGAACTCGTAAAGAGATAATGGACAAAAATAATGAAAAGCTGGAGGAACTGAAAAGCAAGTCATTTCTGGACAGGCTTTTAAGAAAATAAAAAAATCAGGCTCTATATCATGTAATGCCGAAAATCACTCTTGTCCCTTATACCTGCCGTTAGAACTTTCTTTTCCCCTTTATAGTTTAATAAAATTTGCGTATCACCTTCCTTTACATCACTGTACGATACAGTCATGGATGCTGCAAGCATATCAGTCTCCGGGGATCTTATTCCGGAAACATATACAACAGGACCGGGAATAGTAACCGTGTTAAAGATATAACTGTTCTCACCTGCAAGTGAAAGTATTCTTTCATTCTCCTTCATATTCCTTCCAACAATAACCTTTATCTCAGGTGTGATACGGAAATGTCTTCCCAGTTTCAGTAAATCTATCTCATTCCTGTTTAATTCCGGGTTGTTATCCATAAGGTCTTTCAATCTTCTGCTGAATACCGGATCCGTAAGAAGGCATCCTCCTGCAGGAGCAGGATATTCTTTTATGTTGAATTTTCGGGCAAGTTCCATCTGCGGTTTTCTGGAACGGCCTGATAAATTTAATAAACTTCTTTCATCAACCCATCCATTGAGTTCGGGAATGGTTTCAGGGAGAAGTTTTGCGGAAAGGGGCCTTAGAACAAGGCCTTTCATGGTGCTTTCTTTTTCAACTATGGAAAGGGATACTCTGTTCTGGGACATCGGGCGCTGCCCCAACACTTCTCCACTGATAATAAAATCCGCTTTTTCCTGTTCAAGCATTTCTCCTGCAAGTTTTAACATAAGGGCATGGCAGTCTATACAAGGATTCAGATTTCCTCCGAAACCGTGTTTGGGCCCTTTGAGCAGGGTAAAATATCTGTCAGTAATATCTACAATCTTCAGGGGAAGATTAATATTTTCCGCAGATTTCTGTGCCTTTTCAGGGGTGAAAAAAGGAGTGGTAAAAAAAACAGGCAGGACTTCAATTCCCGATTGCTTTATCAGGAGAGCGGCAAGGATGCTGTCCAGCCCCCCTGAAAAAATGGATATTGCTTTCATCCTATAATCCCAGCTCAGAAAGCTTTTTAACTGTTTCCTCCTGTTTTTTAGTCAGATTTTTAGGTGTTTCGATATTTATGGAAACATAAGCATCGCCGCGTCCTTTTGCATTCATATGGGGGATGCCGTAATTCTTAAGCCTGAATTTTGCGCTATTCTGAGTTCCAGGCGGAATTTTCAGCCTTAATGTCTTTTTATCAATGGTAGGTACGTCAATTTCAGTGCCAAGTACTGCCTCGGTGAACTTGACATTTTTTGTCATTAAGAGATCGTCTCCATCTCTTTTAAACAGGGGATGTTCAATAACTCTAATCTGGATATACAGGTCGCCCTGCGGCCCGCCGTTTATTCCCGGATTTCCCTTTCCTGCAAGCCTGAGTTTTTTGCCGGTTGATATGCCTGCAGGAATCTTGACCGATATTTTTTCCTGATTGGAATTATCCCTGTGATATGCAATAAGCTTTTCAGAGTTCTCAATTGTATCTTCAAGATTGATTGAGAGTTCGTAAATAATGTCCTTACCTTTTACAGGCTGGGGACGATTGCTGTGACCGCCGAATGGGCCGTTAAAAGGTGACCCGCCTCCCTTGAAGGAATTTCCACCCATTCCGCTGAAGATGTTTCCAAAACTGCCCCGGCCTCTACCTCCAAAGCCGAATTCGCTGAATATATTGCCAAAATCAAAATCCCTGAAAATATCTTCCTGGGAATATTTATTCTGGAATCCTTCTGAGCCAAACATGTCATATTGCTGCCTTTTTTCTTTATTACTTAAAACAGCATATGCCTCGCTTACATCCTTGAACTTGCCCTCTGCGACTTTGTCATCTTTGTTGCGATCAGGATGGTATTTCATGGCCAGTTTTCGGTAAGCCTTTTTGATTTCATCATCTGTTGCTGTTTTTGAGACACCAAGAATTTTGTAATAATCTTTACCTGACATATGAACTCCGGAATACGTAATGAATAAAGTCTATTAAGCACCATAAAATAAGCATATTTTTTTTTGAGTCAAGTGTGTTCCAAATCCTTTGACAGTACTATTTTTTTTGCGAAGTCAGACGATATTCAAAGGATACATTAATATTCAGCCTGCGAACGGTGATTGAGTCAGGGAATGGGGGAAAGGGGACCGACCTGATGATGGTATCAACTCCCTCCCGGTCAAGTATTTCATGCCCTGATGATCCTGTAATTGAAACAGCAATTAGCTGCCCGTCCCGTGAAAGACTGAAGAGTACATGGGATTTTCCTTCCATGAGCTGTTCTTTTGCTTTCTTAGGATATCCCCAGTATGATGAAAGCCTTTTTTGAAGAAGTCTGGTATAGGAAATGTACCTTTTATCTTTTGTATCGAGGGATATGGTCTCCTCGGAATCTTTACCAGCATCCAGCAATTTCTTCAGACTGTTTTCCTTTTCCAGTTCTTCCAGTTTTTCAACGGGTATATCATCGATAACATCCCGTATAAGTTCCACTTTGTATGTCTTAAACTCGGGCGTTTGCCATAGTCCGGGCATATGCGGGAAAGTGATGAAAAACAGGAGATGAGAAAAAAAGGATACACCCAATGCCACCTTTTTTATCCCGGAAGCAGTAGACATGTTATTTGCTGTTTTTATTGTTTTGAGATCCATTTACCCACAGGTCAATTTTTTTATCAAACCACCATTCGGTATGATCCGTTTTAAGAATTTCCTCTGCCATTTCTTTTGATTTTTCATTAATAAGTCTTTTTTTCGCATAATAGAGCCATTCATCGGCATATTTGTTTCCAAGATCCTTCTGCTGCTTTAGTTCAAGGATCAGATCAATCTGGTCGGCATCTTTTGCAATGGATGCTTCAATGGATTCTCCCCGATTAAATTCATCAGTAAGTCGGGTTATTTCATTACCAAACGATAATCCGGATGTCATATGAGTAAGGGCCTTTTCTTCATTTATTATATTGTACCGCTTGTTTACATAGTTCTGATCTCCCGTTCTTGCCTCGTGGAGATCGTGAAAAAGACACATCAGAACAGTTTTATTCCGGTCTGCCTCCGGGATTTCACCCGAAAGGATATAACCGATTATCGTCATCCTGAAAGAATGGTCCGCGACTGATTCACTGCCTGATCCGAGAAACTGGTAACCGGTTCTGGGTGTTTTTTTGAGCATTCCCACTTCAAAAAGAAAATTTGCTATATTTTTCATAATATCCACTCAATATGGAGATGTTCTTTAAATGTCAAGCATCATTTGATCTGTACTTAACTTGATTTATAATGATTTAGTATTTATTGTTTGGTTATTAAGCTTATTTTGTAGTATAGACAGTATAAAAACAAATGGTGGTGATTCGATGAGTGATACACTTCAAATATTCAGATACCCTGATCCTGTTTTAAGGGCCAAGGCCCAATCCATTGATAATATCGACGGAAACCTCCAGGAATTAATAGATTCAATGACCGAAACAATGTACAAAGCCCCCGGGATCGGTCTTGCAGCCCCACAGGTAGGCGAGTCAATACGGCTTGTTGTATATGATGTTACTCCTGCCGAAGATGGCAATAATATAAATGTAATTATTAATCCTGAGATTGTATCATCCGAAGGTTCAATCATATATGAAGAGGCATGCCTGAGTGTCTATGATTATTCTGCAGATGTAGAAAGAAGCGAAAAAATACTGGTTAAGGCCTTTGACCGGGATGGTAAATCTGTTGAGATAGAGGCTGAAGGAATTCATGCAGTATGTCTGCAGCATGAGATTGACCATCTGAACGGCATCCTTTTTATAGATCATATCAGTACCATTAAAAGATCCCTGTATAAAAAGCGTTTAAAGAAAATTCTTAAAAACGGCGAATAACAGGATACTATGGAACAAAGCCCAGATTACCGGTTTCCTCACAATCCGAATATTATCTATATGGGGACCCCGGACTTTGCTGTCCCTGCCCTGAAAAACCTCCTGAAAGAAGGGTACAATATATCGGCAGTTGTAACCCAGCCGGACCGGCCAAAGGGAAGAGGACGAAGCCTGGCCTTTTCTCCTGTAAAGGAGGCTGCTCTTGCGCATGGCCTTGCAATTCTTCAGCCGGAGAATGTAAATAACCGGAGTTTTATTGACAAACTGAGTGCCATGAGCCCTGATCTTTTTATAGTGGCAGCGTTCGGACAACTCCTCAGCAAAGACGTTCTTGCTGTTCCCAGGTATTGCGCGGTCAACATACATGCATCACTTTTGCCCAGATACAGAGGGGCGGCCCCTATACAGTGGGCTATACTGGATAACGAACCTGTAACAGGCATTACCCTGATGAAAATGGCAAAAGGACTGGATAAAGGTCCTGTATTGATGAAAGAAGAGGTGACTATCAGAGAGTATGAAACAACAGGTCAGTTATTTGACAGACTGGCAGATATCTCCGGTGATGTTATCGTAAAGTTTCTCAGGGAATCTGCCGGCAGAATACTGGACGCTGAGCCTCAGGATGATGCATATGCAATCTATGCCTCAAAGATTACAAAGAAGATGGCAGAGATCAACTGGAATACAGATGCCGTAAGGATCGCCTCGCTCATAAGGGCAATGGATCCTTCACCAGGTGCCACCACAAATTTTGGCAGTAAAAAAATAAAACTTTTTTCACCGGTAGTAATTGAAGAAGAGTATATCTCTAAAAAACCCGGGACAGTAACAGTGGATAATACCGGCAGATTTATTGTTGAGGCAGGCAGGGGGAAAATCGAAATAGGTGAGATCCAGCTTCCCGGTAAAAAAAGGATATCAACATCCGATTTCCTCAGGGGCAATAAGATTGAAAAAAATACAGTGCTCGGGAGTTAGCAAATGCCGGAAAATTTTCATTCTGTTTACTTTGTGATTCGAAATATATACGCATTCCTGGTGCAGCATGGATAACAGTGAGAATAAAAACAGCAGAATGCGCGACAGGAACAGGTTTATACTGCTCCTTCTGTTAACATGTGCGTTTCTCATAGGAGGAGCGGTTCTCCTGTGGTGGATACCCTATGTAGGTTTTGAAAACATTCATCCCAAACTTCCCGCCATTATGGCTGTATGCTTTGCGCTAGTTGTTCTGTTTTTAATAGGCGGCGGTTTTACCCTTATTTTTACTATTTTAAGGGGCAGAAATCTGTTTTTTAATCGACGCATAAGGGGCGTTGTAATCAGGTTTTTATTCCCCATGCTTGTGATTGTTGGAAAACTGGTAGGGGTCAAAAAGGATCAGGTAAGAAGATCCTTTATTGAGATTAATAACCAGCTCGTTTCAAGTGAAGCAAAAAAGGTAAAGCCTGAAAAACTCCTCATCCTTCTTCCTCATTGCCTTCAGTACCATGAGTGTTCGGTAAGGATAACTGGAAATATAGAAAATTGTAAAAAATGCGGAAAATGCAAGATAAAGGACCTGGTTGGACTTACTGAAAAATACAGTGTCCCTGTAGCCGTTGCAACCGGCGGTACCCTTGCGCGCAGGATAGTTGTTGAAAAAAAACCTCATATAATCATTGGCGTAGCATGTGAAAGGGATCTTACTAGCGGTATTCAGGACAGTTTCCCGATACCCGTATTCGGCATATTGAATAAAAGACCCTTTGGACCGTGCTATGATACAGATATCGACATCGAAGCTGTTGAAAATGCAGTAAGGGTGTTTCTTGGGAAATAAAAAGGATAAACCAAGAGAACTTGCCCTCAGGACACTTGTAAGCCTGGATAAGAAAGAATCATACACGGGAAACTATCTTGAGGATATCTTTCAATCGAACTCCGGGTTTGATGAAAGAGACAGGGCTTTTATAAGTAACCTTATACAGGGTGTTGTCCGATGGAAACTCCGGCTTGACTGGATAATTGACCAGTTTTCAAAAACACCAGTAAAAAAAATCGATCATGCAATACTCAACATACTTCGACTCGCTGTCTACCAGGTATTGTTTCTCGACAGGGTCCCGGAGTCTGCTGCAGTAGATACTGCTGTTGAACAGGCTAAGGCACAAAAAGGGCATCAGCATATTGTTTCCTTTGTAAACGGTGTGTTAAGAAACATATGCCGAAACAAAAACAGCATTACATTTCCTAAAAAAAGCAAGGCCCCGGTAAAATACATAAGCAGTTATTATTCCTTTCCTCTGTGGCTTGCTGGACGCTGCCATGATGAGTTCGGTATGGATTCCACAGAAGCTCTGTTTGCAGCCCAGAATGCATTCCCATCCCTTAATATCCGCGCAAACAGACTCAGGACTGACCGGGATAAACTGATAAAAATCCTCGCAGATGAAGGTATAGAGGCTGTAGCAGCAGAATATGCCACGGAATGTATAATCCTGAAAAACTTTAGCGGCAGGATAGAAAGGCTCTCATCTTTTAAAAAAGGGCTCTTCCAGGTACAGGATCAGGCGGCCCAGATAGTGTCGTGGCTGTTAAATCCGCAGCCTGGAGAATCAATCCTGGACGTTTGCGCAGGGCGGGGCGGAAAATCAACTCATCTTCAGGAACTGATGGACGGGAAGGGCGCTGTAACAGCACTTGATACTGATAAAAAAAGACTTTTAAGTCTTAAGGAAAATACAGAGAGACTCGGCATTTCAGGTATTAAGACGGTGACAGCAGACGCATCAAAGCCTCTATTGCCTGTTCTGAATCAGGTATATGACAGAGTACTGATTGATGCCCCGTGCAGCGGCCTTGGTACTATCGGGAGACATCCCGATATCAAATGGAACAGGACGGAGCCTGATATTAAAAGGATATCAAGGATGCAGAGGAAGATACTTGAAAATTCGGCAGCCGTTGTTAAAAAGGGGGGGCTTGTCCTGTATGTTGTCTGTACATATACAAGGGAAGAGAACAGGACAGTTGTAGATAATTTTCTGGCAAGGGCAAAGGAGTATTCTCCTGTTAATCTGAAGGACTGTGTCCCTGAACGGGCGATAAACCTTATTGACAATGACGGCTTTTTCAGGTCTTATCCCCACAAACATAATATGGACGGGTTCTTTGTAGCTCTCATTAAAAGGGAAAAATGATTATATAAAAGGAGATATTAAATGGGAAAAATGATTATATAAAAGGAGATATTAAATGGGAAAAATAGCGCCATCAATATTGTCAGCCGATTTTGCAAGACTTGGAGAAGAAGTAATAGCCGTTGAAAAGGCAGGAGCTGACTATATTCATGTTGATGTAATGGACGGTCATTTTGTCCCCAATATTACAATAGGCCCGTTGGTTGTTGAGGGTGTAAAAAAGGTTACATCCCTTCCTCTTGATGTACACCTCATGATTGAGAATCCTGGTCAGTATATAAATGATTTTGCAAAGGCCGGATCAGGCATAATAACTGTACATGTAGAGGCAGTAAACCATCTTCACAGGTCCATTCAGCTTATTCGGGATGCCGGATGCAAAACCGGTGTTTCCCTTAACCCTGCAACTCCCCTCGATGCAATAGAATATGTGCTGGATGACCTGGACATGGTCCTTATCATGTCGGTCAATCCCGGGTTTGGCGGGCAGAAGTTTATAAAGGGCGTACTGCCCAAGATTAAAAGACTAAAGGAAATGATTATTAATCGAGGACTGAATATAGATATTGAAGTAGACGGAGGCGTAAACTCAAAAACAATAGGTGATGTATCTGCCGCCGGCGCCAATGTATTTGTTGCAGGGTCTGCAATTTTTAATAAAGACGACTATGCTGCGGCAATAAAAGTAATAAGGGATGGGATGGTGGAATAAAGAAACGGATTACGGTCTATGGTTTAAGGTTTTCGGTTAAATACTATGTACTGAATTTTGCCGGTCCCGGATAACTCAAAAATGGCATGAAAAAAGTATATTTTACCCTTGATATTTTTCAGGTGTGCAATTATTATACGCACCTTAAAAGTTTTCTCAGGAGAGATGGCCGAGTCGGCTGAAGGCGCTCGCCTGCTAAGCGAGTTTAGGGTTTATAGCTCTAACGAGGGTTCGAATCCCTCTCTCTCCGCCAATAAAATAAAAACGGGTTAATTGATCATTTTCAATTAACCCGTTTTTATTTTCGGTTTCTGGAAAAAATGGTTATTAATAATATGAGGATGTTTTCTTTCTGGACTGTCTTCCGAGGATTGATCCTATTATCAGGCCAAACAACAGAACCAGTGCTCCTGTCCCAAACCAGATATAATCATTAGATTTTTTAATAGATTCATTTTCTTTTTCAATCTCATTCAACCTTTCCTCGGTTGTTTTTAATTTTATAAGGTTTTCATCATATTCGGCCTTTAGTGATAAGTATTCTGATGAGGCATTTTTTAGGGATTCATAGGCCTTTTTTAAAGAGGTCAATTCGCTAGCGGTTTGATTGAATTGAGCGGAAATATCTTTTTTATCCTTTTCGGTAGATGTTTGCTCTTTTTTGATTTTTGAGAGATTCTCCTTAAGTTTCCCATTTTCGGAAAACAGGGCTTTTGCCTGAACTTCATAAGGTGTTCGCTCCATAAGATACTGGTTGCGTACCCAGCCCTCCAATTCAGTTCCACTACTCAATGTAACCTTGACATGACTCCATTTTTCCTGTGCTTCCAGGACATCCAGCGCCTGGCCCGAATTCAGCATTTTGATAATTTTATTTTCAGTGCTCGGTCCGGTTCTGAGTGTAATAGTAAAGGAATCCGACACATAAAGCCTGTCTGATGCTGTAGAATGTGCTGTAAAATAAAAGATTAGAAGAACAACAATGACAAATTGCATTTTTTTCATGTTTTTCCCCTGCTTTTGGATTTATTAAAGGTGGACATTTTTTAAAAATACCAATATTCCGATAGGCCTGTCAAGGAAAGTAAGAAGGTAATTTAGGCATATTTTGCGTTAAAACTGCACAGAGTCAAATAGTTCAATATTGTGAGTTATATATTAAATTAATAATAAAATTAAATGGTTACAGTAATATAAAATGATCAGACATATGATGAATTGAATAACAGGATCAGGTGACCTGAATTAAAGGTATTAAATCACGATGTAAATTAATTTTCTACTTTCCGCAGCACTTTTTATATTTTTTACCGCTGCCGCAGGGGCAGGGTTCATTTCGGCCTATCTTGGGTGCTTCACGTATCACCTGTTTTGGCTTGGGTACAATACCGTCCATGAAAACCCATTTGCTGTCTATTCTTTCAAATGATGCGAGCTCATGATGTTCTATTTCCTGGTCATCCTGTTTGAACCTGGCAATGAATTCTACAGTGCCTTTCTCATCATCAGGGCCTCCATTAACTGTTTCAATAATCTCAAGCCCTTGCCACTCGGAATTATTTGACCAGTCGGTTGCTTCTTCATAATTAAAATCTGTTTGCTGCTCAGGTGATACAGTATTGTAAAGGAAGTCGATCTCTGTTTTTACAAAGGCGCTGTACCTCGCTCTCATCAATGACTCGGCTGTACCGGCATCCTTCGTGCCCTGTATGACCGGCTGACAACATTCGGAATAGGATTTATTACTGCCGCAGGGGCATTTTTCCATATTAGAACTCCTGATTATAATGGTTATGAAAACAGTGTTATTAAATGCGATGGTATCTATAATAGGTATGAATAATTGATGTCAAGAAAAAGAATGCAGAGAACAGGTAGCCCTACCTCAGACTGATCTCTGATTTCTGTCCTCTGACCTCTTTTTCACAGACCATCGACTTCTCTGGCACGGTATTTTGTCGGGGCGTCGCTTCAACAAAATCAGTTGTGGGTTACACTGCCTTTTTTAAATATAGATAAAATTCAATATATACCTTAATATTCTTGACATTATCATAAGTTATGTCTTATTTGAAATAATGTTTGATTTATGATCCGGAAATGCACTTTCGTAAAATCAATAACCCGTTCTTATTGTGTCAACATTTAAAAAATCCAGGAGGTTAAATATGAAAAGGCTATTTAAGCAGGCAAGCTTTCTCACATTCATTGTAGCATTATCCTTATCTGCTTGCGATACAGGAAGCAATATGGAAGTTGCAGTTGATAGTAATGAGCAAACTATGGTTAAAGAACCTGGAAAAATTACTGTAATGAACCCGGCGATTGCCAATCCTATGGTTGACAGGGTAGCACTTACAAAACGCCTGGATTCGCTTGATAACAAAACCTTATATCTCGTGGATATTAACTGGGGAGGTCCTGATGCGGCCTACGGTGTTTTCAAGGAGATGAAAATCTGGTTTTCTGAAAACATGCCTAAGGTTAATGTTGTATTAAAGAGAAAAAGCGGCAGTTACATGGCTGATGATCCGGAATTATGGAAAGAAATTAGTGAAAAGGCGGATGCCGCGATTATCGGCATACCGGGTTGCGACAGTTGTTCCTCGGCCTTAAGCCGATTCTGTAAGACATTGGAAACACAATACAATATACCCACTGTAGGAGCCGTATCAGCTAACATGATGAAATATGCTGTCGGTTATAATATCTCTAATGTAACCGGCATGCCTATCCGTTTCGTCGGATTTCCCTTTCCTGTGGCAGGTCAGCCTCGGAAAGTTCACATACGGTATGTGAGAGGGAATGATATGTTAAGCGGCAAACCGATGATGCAGACTATCATTGAAGGTCTTACAAAACCCCTGACAGAAGATGAAAAATATTCGGGACCTGCACCAGCCCCCGCTCCGGAGCCCAGGTTTTTACCCGCAGATACAGAGAAAAACCTGAGACGTCTCTTTAAAGAAAAGGACTGGACTGACTATAACCCTATTATTCTTCCCACTGAGGATAAAGTAAAAGCAATGCTTGATGGCACCAGTCATGAACCTGATGAAGTAGTTGTGGTTCTTACATGGCCCGGTGGAGAAAGAAAGTTTA
>JASFHE010000017.1:0-22758 GCA_050123415.1 Desulfobacteraceae bacterium
ATACAGAATGAAATTCGATTGGCATCAAGTAGCATAGGTGAATCACAACAAGTTGTAAGTGGCGAAAAATCGGAACCTTATGCAAGTCCTTAACCGGAAATTACTGAATAATAATAGAATTGTTCTTATTGGACAGCACTTTTTATCAACTGCGAAACTTTAAAAAACATTATACCCTATGGAAAAACGTTCTATCCTCTTTTACTGGCTGCTGATTCTTATTCCGGCTATAATAATCAGTATCGCCACTTTCAGACTCCTTTACCATGAACAGGAGCGAATAGACAGGCTTGCCATCGCAGCGATCGAAGACCGCACAAGGGCAATCGGTGATACACTTCAGGTTACAGTTGAAGCAGTTGAAGATGAATTGACTCAGGCTCTGTTGAATATCCATACAGACAATCTGAAAGAAGCCCTTCTTGACTGGGAAGAAAACAACCCGCTTGTGAGGAATGTCTTTATATGGGATGAGGTTTCAGGTCTGAAATATCCTGAAGCAGGCATCGGGTCAACAATAGAAGAGAGGAATTTTATTGCACGTTTTAGCGGACTATTCTCCGGAAGAATTCCATGGCCATCAAAAGGTTCTGATAATGATCAACAACAGACTGAGAACAGTAATCTTGTTCAGGACATAAAAAAACTGAAAAAAAGCAAAACCGAACTGCTCCAGATGGCACAAAAAAGTTATATCCGTTCTGAAAAACCAACCGGCCTTAATGGAGAACAGTTATCCGGAGGAGACTGGATTCCATGGTATGCGGATAATAAACTTTATATCCTTGGATATGTTAACAAATACAATGGAAGGCCTGTCTATGGTATTGAGCTTGAGCTGATGACACTTCTTTCGAGGTTGATCAATAATTTTCCTCAAATCCCATCGGAAAAATCAGGATATGCCCTGGTTGACGACACCGGTCGCATACTTCATCAGGCAGGAGACATTGCCATTGAACAATCTGATATACCTCTGTTGAAAGTGCCCCTTGATCCCCATCTTCCTCACTGGACAATTGCAGTATATATGCCTGAGAGAGGCGGCCTCCTAAAAAATGGCAACAACTTTCTACTCCTTGCAGGGCTACTACTGATTATTTTCCTTTTGGCAATAGTGTCCGGTGGTTTTTTGCTTATGAGAAATGCAAAACGGAATATGCTTGATGCAATGCAGAAAACCTCCTTTGTTTCCAATGTATCACACGAACTTAAGACGCCCCTTACAAGTATTCGAATGTTTGCCGAACTTCTTCTGGAGAGAAGAGTTGATGATCAGGATAAAAAAATTAAATATCTCGGGATAATCGTATCAGAAAGCAGACGACTCACCAGGCTGGTTAATAACGTACTGGACTTTAGCCGTCTTGAGCAGGGAAAAAAGAAATACCATATTGAAGCAGTCGATCTGGTATCTTTTTTTATGGAGATAGTAGAATTTCATAAACCCAGGCTAAAAGATAACAACATGAAAACCAACCTGAATATTCCCGAAAAAAACGTTGTTATTAACACAGACCGTGATGCCCTGGAACAGGTAATCCTCAATCTTATAGATAACTCTATCAAGTACGCTAGTTCCGGTGGAGAGATATCTTTATCCATGGAAGGTGATGAAAGGGAAGTTGAGATAAGGATTGAAGACAGAGGGCCCGGCATTCCGGATACACATAGAAATAAGATATTTGATAAGTTCCACCGTGTTGATGACTCTTTGACTGCCACAAAACAGGGATCAGGCCTGGGATTGAGTATTGCTAAAAAAATGCTGGAGGACATAGGCGGAAGCCTTTCTTATACACCCGGACAGGGTGGAGGAAGTTGTTTTACTGTTAAAGTTCCTGTGAATCCGGGTTCTTGAAAATGGAGATAAAAATATGACAGCTCTATCAATACTTGTAGCGGAAGACGATCCGAACATACTTACAGGTCTTGTTGATACTCTGGAAAGTGAAGGATACAGTGTTACCACAGCAACCAATGGTGAAGAAGCCTTGCGGTCATATAAAGCAGAGCAGTTTGATCTCCTTCTTCTTGATATCATGATGCCTGAAGTAAGCGGGTATGATGTATGCAAACAAATCCGTTCTAATGATGAAGACATACCAATTATTATGCTGACAGCAAAAAGTGAAGAGATAGATAAGGTTGTGGGCCTTCAGTTGGGTGCAGACGATTATATATCAAAACCCTTTGGCGTACATGAACTCCTTGCCAGGATTCAGGCTGTTCTCAGGCGCTATAAACGAAATAACAGCCAGCAGGACAGCATTCCTGACAGCCCTGAGTCATTCCGGTTTGGTGACGCCATGGTTAATACTAAAAAATACAGAATGACAAGGAAAAATAAGAATATTGATTTATCCGAAAGAGAGATATTGCTGCTCCGGTATTTTTATTCTCACCCCAACGAGGTTTTAAGCAGGGACCAGCTTTTAAATGTGGTATGGGGAATTGATTACTACGGCACCACACGCACCCTGGATCAACATATAGCTCAATTAAGAAAAAAGATCGAAAAAGATCCTTCCAATCCATGCTTTATAAAGACTGTTCACAGAGTTGGTTACAGGTATGAGTCCGAATAGAAGAGTATCAGGATTCCTGCTTGCTTAAAGACTGAATTACACATACATATCAAGCATTGACCCGGCAAGGAGCTGTTTTAACTGCATCGCGGATGAGTCATAGATAAAATCGGAAAATTCCGTACTTAAACTGTCCGCCTCCTTTGCATAATTAAGGGGTGAATCCGAGGCTACCTTTGATGTAAAACTGCTGATATCTTCAGCCAGTCCGTCAAATGAGGCAAATATATCTTCAACCGCTGAAGGATTACTGCTGATTACACTGGAAAGCACATCTTCATCAACCTGGAGTTTCTCCTCATCATCAATTGTGATCCCTATGTATTCAAGATCGACTTCATGATCATCTAAAATACTGTTTAACTTTGAGATAATATCCTCTTTTAAGTAATCGCTGTTCTCATTGAAAAAATCGATAAATGAATTAATCCCGGATGCCAGGGATGCTATCGCGTTGTAAAAATCGAAGTCATCTGTTCCAACTTCAAGTATTGTATCTCCTGTTCCCTGGAGACTCACCTCAACCGCCCCATTATCAAGATAAACGGTATTGGTCTCTGAAGTCATTTCTTCCCCGTCAACAGAGTATAATGCATTCTGAGCCGTTGTTGTTACTGTATCAAGGTTTGTGGCAGAAATTGCGTTTCCGGACACATCAGAAATAGTAAAAGAGGCAGCCTCGCCTGTATTATCGGATGTTAATAACAGATTCAATGTCCCTTCATCATCGATAATCTCTGCTGTTACGCCTGAATTAGCGCTATTTATAACACTGGCGATCTCATTTAATACATCCTCATTTGTATCACCTTCAGCAACCTCAATATTCAATTCATAATTCTGGTCGCTTATATTTATATTAAAGGTATTAACGCCCGTATCCACGATACTTTCATCCATACCATTCAGGTCGGTACTGCTGTTTACCTGTGACTGTGCAAGCTGAGATACGGATATATCATATGTGGCACTTGTGGCCCCTGTTTCCTGGGTATATGCATCCCAGGCTGTGGCGGTCAGGACACTGCTGTCGGAAGACTGGGCAGTTCGATCATTGAAAACAGAGTCAGTATCCGTCGTGGTTAACTTACCTGCGAGTGTTGAAAGAGTTGATATCTGGCCATACAGTCCGGACAGTGCATCGGATGATTCTTCGGAAAATATCTTTTGGTCAAGTTTTCCCTGAAGGCTGGATACACTGGATGAAAAGACCTTCATTATATAGGAACTGGAATCCGACACCCCGAGAGGTGAAAGGAGACTGGTCATATTCATATAATTAAGATATGAACCTGTGATTTGCATAATATGTCCTCCTTTTCAATCCAACCTTAAATGCATGGCCATTTATTTAGAAGCGAGTTTTAAACATATTATGCTGCAACCCCGCTACCATATCCCCTAAACAGGAATTTAGGCCGGAAGCTTTGCGCCCCATCCTTTCGGAAGGTTTGCCCTTTTCTGGAAGTTTCACACTCCCTGATATTACGGATCGGCAGAAAAACAGTAAACCTTAAATTTTTTTTAATTATTTTTAATAAAATTGTTCGCAGGGAGGTTTACAGATATGATTTCAAAAAAAAGGGGAATTACACATAAACACTCAATGACCATGCAAGAAGCTGTTTTAACTGTATGGCTGATGAACCTGCCACCCCGAGAGGTGAAAGAAGACTGGACATATTAAGATAGTTTAAATAGGCACCTGTTATTTCCATATTAGCTCCTCCTTTTTTAATCCATTGCCATATTCCTAAATAAGGAATTCAGGCCGGAAGCTTTGTACCTTTATTAAACAACTACAGGATATTATACCTGTATTCTAAAAAAATAAATCCTTCTTTTTATAAAAAAATGCTTTTATTTCAGCTATTATAAAAATAACATTTAGACATACCTAACTAGTGCCCATCCAAAAACTAAAGTTTTTGTTCGGTAGCTGTCAGCACTCAGCATTCAGCTTTTAGCAAAAAGCTTTTAAAATAAAGACTTAGCTGACGGCTGATAGCTGAACGCTGAAAGCTCCATCCAGAAATTGGCTCTTTCTGGATGGACACTAACTAATTTTATGGCAATTTTACTAATCCCAACCTGATTATCGAAAAAAGGTTACCAGCCTCAATTAGGAAGGTCAGAGCCTTCTTCCATCCTATCAATTCCATTCTCTACTCCGCACTTCAGATTTCTCTTCAGGTATGAAAAAAGGACCCCGTTTTGAGTATTCATATTTCCAAGAAAAATATCATATCTCAAAAAATTGATAAGCGCCTTAAGGTCTTTTGCATACGTCTCTTCAGGGCTGTCCGCCTCGCTGGCCTTTTTATACTTTATACTGATTCTCTCTGCCTCAGTTGCCTCCAGATTAATCTTATGGATCATCTCATAAAATCCGCAACTGCTGATATTCTCAACCATTTCTCTTAAACTGAATTTTTCTGAAATCATATGATACCTCTTAATGATCTCGACAAAAAAGGTTTGTTATACTGTGATGCCGTCTACGTAAAGTCCTGTATACCGCCGATCAGCTTCAATAATTTAGAGTGAAGATCCCTGTTTTTTGCTACCACAATATTTATCTTCCTGTCAGAATCATAGGTTAAAGGTTTTCCATTAAAATCTGTAACAGCACCTCCGCATGCCCTTAAAAGGACCTCCCCGGAAGCGATATCCCATGGATTTGTTGTTATGTTGACAAATCCTCCTAATGCTCCTCTTACAATCTCAGCGGCCGCGAACAGACCTGAATTGAGTGCGTATATACTGCCAAGCTCTGTTGAAAGTCTGAAAAAAATACTGTCTTCCCCATCTCCGGGAGAGATGAATGCCCTCAGCTTTTCGGAATCCTCCGATTTTCTCGGAAAATGAGTACCCACAGCCTCCTCTCTGAGGTCAACTATTCTATCTTTTTCCTTTTTTGTGGGAATAAGAGACTCCCTGATACCGGAAGATATATGCCACGCATGGGCAGACACTATATCCTCGGGTGAATCGTATGTCCCTTTAAGTGAACCGGAATAAACAATATGGCGGACAGGGTCATATATCGCGGAAACCCGGACCTGATCACCTATAAAAAATGCCAGGCTTGAACAGAAAAAGGGAAAACCCCTTTTAAAGTTTGCGGTGCCGTCAATAGCATCTATTATTACTCTTATACGATTCTTTGAATTGGAGAAAAAACTTTCCCCATCCTCTATCTTGTTAGAGATATGATTTAGATATTTAGCCATATATCTCTTAAAAGATGTTTCCTCCCCCAGATAGGAGATGCTGCATCTTAATTTGTGGGCAATGGGAGAGAGCAGATTATCTACCTTATTGAGGATGGATATGGTGGCCTGCATATCTGCCATTGTAGAAGGATTTTTGCGGTTCCCGGAATCAAGGACCATGGGTTTCTTTCCAGCCTGCATATAATAGCCCATAGCCGCGATGCCGCCATCGACAACACCCTGTATGGCTACCTCCTCAAGCGTTTGCCAGAGATTTTCCCTGTCTATCAGGTTTAGAAGAGGCAGAGAAGCAGAATCGGTTGATGAGCTGTTTGTATTTTCAATCTCACCAGATATCTGATCCAGCTGGTGTTCCACCTGCAATCGATTGTTTCTGATACTGCTTATATGTTGATCCAGCTGTTCCCTGTCTGCCGGACTGCCGGCATCAAACACCCTTCTGTTTTCAAGGATGTACAGTTGCTTACTGAGCCTGTTCCATCTCTTCTGTAACTCAACGATTTCGTTATTGGAGTTGGCTTTAATATCCGGTAAATCCGCCATAATTCTCTCTATATACTATTTTTTAGCCCCGGGTTTCGCTTTTTTCTTCGGCTTCGGGCTTTGTTTTTTTCCTGTTTTATTTGCCTTTACCTTGGCTTCTTTCTTTGGCTCCGGCTTCATCTCTGGCTCCGGTACAGGTTCCGGTTCTACTGAACTTACCAGTATATCCGCTTCAGGTTGTAATTCTTCGGGTTGTTTCCACTTGATATCAATAGAGAGCTTCCCCTTTTCCATTTTCTGGCTTGCTTCCACCTCAACGGTAATTAAATCTTCAGGCTGCAACACCACAAATTGTGTTCCCTGTTGAATGACAATCTTTCCTTCTTTTAGAGATGCTATTATACTTTCTAAAAATGACACTACTTCTGATGCTGACATCTTTTTTTCCATCGCTACTGAGTTTTTTCCCATTATAACCCTCCATAAAAAATATTATTTGTCTTTTAAAAATACTAACCAACTATAATATATTTCTGACCATGCATTAGATATCAGATAAATGACAGGAGTATCGGCACAAGCAGTTTCTCATCTATATATGGGGCTGACTCCTCGGAAATCAGCGGACAATCGATAACCTCTATGCCGGCTTTTCTGATCCTGTCACAATCAATCTCGCCGTAGTCACCGTTCTTCCGGTCAATAACTACAAAATTAAGAAGATCTCCACTGGCGATATTTTCTTCATTATCCTTCTTAAGATACCTGATAAGGATTTCAACCTGATCCGCTACACTCAGGCCATATAATTCCGGGTCATTACCCGTGTTTGGAATAAAAATTTTAGGACAGCTGTTAAGCCCTATCGAAGTTCCCACTCCGTCAGGAAGCAGGTTGGCAATAATGCTTGTAAAAAAGCTTCCCATAGGAAAACAGATCAGCTCCGCACTTCCTATAAGATCAGTAACCTTTTTACGAAGCTTTACATGAACAGGTTCAGGCTGCCTGATATTTTCAGTAAGAAACAGCTCCACAATCCTTTTATTAAGCGGACCTTTCTCTTTTCCCGTAAGCAGGTGCTGCCCCACAACGACAGTACTATCTTCCAGTTCAGCCGCAAGATGCAGATCTTTGCTGATGACAGGACGTACAATCCCCTTTACCTGAACCAGCCTGGAAAATATGTAAATAACCGGGTCCAGATGCCGCTGATTACCCAGGTATCCGCCTGCAAGTATAAGGTTTCCTATACTGGCCTTTCTGAGATCAAAGTCTTCAGGAACATTTTCTCTGAACTGAAAAAGATGATTGCGTATTATCTTCCTCATGGGGTCGGATATGGCAGCAACAAGCCGGTGTTTCCCCCTGATCATCCTGTCCAGCTCACTACCCAGGTCACCATTGTGCGCGTCATCCGGGAACCTGTAGGAGAAAAGATTAAATATCTCAGGATTTCCAAGGATACTCCTGTCGGCCAGTGCCATGAGCCTGTTGCGGATGTCGCCAATAGCAGGCATTTTCAGGTATCTTCGCAGGATCGCAGAGCTCCCGCCCGAATCAAAGGCTGAGATGATATGGATGGAGTTATGAGTATATTTCATAAGCTCCCGGCTTGCGCCCCTTAAAGCGCTGCCACCGCTGAAAAACAGGATCTTGGGCCCGTATTCAGGCAACCTCCTGTATCGTTCTATGCGAACAGGGTCCGGAATCTCAATCTGTCTGGATATCCTTATTAACATATCACTCCTGTGTTCGTGTTAAATATCCGCAAGTATTCCAAGACATGCATCGACTCCTGAATCAAAGTCGATTGAACCGCTAAATTCCCAGGTCCTGCAACAGGAAAGAAAATCAATATAGTTTTCAGGATTTGTCTCCTGCATGTTACAGGTTCGATAAGGTAAAAAAAACAGGCCGGTGGATTTCATAAAAGCCGGAAGCAGGTCCCGCCTCTCACTCAAATCAACCTCTTTCACATGAAATGAACCGCTGTCATGCTTCCAGTTTAAAATAATCAAACCGGACATCATTGATCTTGTGACAAAACTGCCCGGGCCGAAACACTCATCTATTGGCACATCATATTTATACTCAAGATTCCAGAGCTCATCCGGCGGAAGGTCTAAAAACCTTTCACTGTCTTCTGATGAGAGTATTCCCGAAAGGTTGGGATTGTTAAGCGCGGTGCCCGGGTTGATACGAGGGAGTTTTGCTACGCCATTCATCATAAGGCCGCTGCCATTCTTCTCGATAATAACACGGTCATTACTCACAAACTTTAGCCCTTTTCTCATCAGGTGGAGTGCAAGCGTAGACTTTCCCGCACCGGCAAAACCCGCTATGGCAAGCCCGTTATCTCCCCTGACCACTCCCGAGGCATGCCCGAGCAGACCGCCATTGTTACATAAAAGCCACTCAATATACCGGTTGTTTACAAAATTGATCACCTGATTGAGATTATCCATGCATGGTCCTATTGCACAGTTTTCACCCTCACCAAAAACAAAGACCATCCCTGTCAGCCTTTTTCTGACTACACGTCCCTCAGGCAGTTCAATATACTCCTCCTTGATGCGCGTTTTACCTGGCTCAGGATCTTTAAGCGTAAAGGCTGTTTCGAATTCAGGACTCTCAGCTTCATGTACTGTAAGCCCAATGTCCGGCTGCAGGACCTGTGTAATAAAAGGACTGAAATACTCCTCCAGATCATCCTTCATCTCTTTCATATTAGTGGCAATGCCAACCGTGCAGTCGCCAAACCTCACACAGGTCTTATGGGTTACAGGATAATCATTCCGTATGCTTGAGATAATATGATCTTTTTCCAGTACCTCTATTTTCATTTTTTAAGCTCTCTTAAGACATACTCCGAATATTGTCTTGCGGCATCTATCCCTGTTGCAGCAGAAATACCTTTAAAACCTCCGAAGGCAGAAACCTCAAACACCTTTGGACCATCCTCTGTTTCCGCCACATCCACACATGTGAAATCCAGACCAAAAAGGGCCTGTGCTTTCTCTGCAATTGACATGATTTCAGATGAAGGCTCATAAGCCTTGTATTTCCCTCCGGATCTTGTGGTAGTATTCCATGATGAGCCGTCTGAACACCTTGCGTAAGTAGTTAAATATTTTCCCCCAAGGAAGGTGATTCCAAGATCTTCACCCCGATGGTCAATCCTTTTCTGAAGGTACATTATCCGATTTTCCGCCTTAAATGCTTCTATGCGCTCATAAACTCTGTCACCTGCTTTAATGAGCTCCATACCCCTTGCTTTAGTGCTGAAGACGGGTTTAAATACTGCCTCTCCATATCTTTCAACCATATTCACAGCCTCCGCAATATCCTCGGTAATAGTTGTATCCGGCATTGGTATGCCGGCAGACTGAAGAGTAACAGTACATGTTACGCGGCTCAGGACCCTTATAATCTTCTCAGGTGCGGAAAATACCTGTGCCCCGCTCTCATTTACAAAACGAAGGATCTCCAGCCTGTCTAACAGATGGGGAGAGTAGTATGCTCCCATCTTCTTTATTATGATACCGTCCAGATCCATTAGATTAACACCGTCAAACATGATTCTGCGATCCGTAAGGTTTGCACTTATTTTCTCATTATCAATAAGAAATCTGAAACCTGTAATATCATTTATTGCATCTGCAAGCGCTTCTGTAGACCACCCGCCGGGTGTACCAACTACTCCTACCTTTATCATCAGTAAATACTCCTCTAATTATAATACAATACACCGTCCGGCAGTCTGAATGTTTCAAAGGGTTGATCTTCAAACTCACAGATCTTTCCCATGAGATACGTTCCCCTCATGAACATGTCACTGGCAAATGTCTTGTTTAATTCAAACCTGGTGGATGTAAAAAATGATCTGGCAAGGGCCGCTGCCATTCTCATCTCAAACAGGGCATCGTTGTTCCTTTCGGCAAACTCAATAAAAAGATTGTAAAAATGCCTGATAACCCTGTTAAGCCTGTTCCTTCCTTTCTGATCAAATACCGGACTTCTGAAGTTGGATACAATAAATACCGAGGCATCCTGAACATAGTCTCCCATTTTCGACCTGTTAAGATCCATAAAGTTGATCTTTTGCTCATCATGGTTATAGATAATATTATTTGTGTTAAAATCGCCATGCAACAACATTGAAAAAGGACAGTTTAGTTGATCCTCAATGTCAGCGCACTTTTGTATAAGTTCCAGTGAAGATGATATAGACTGCCCCTGTATCACCTTTTTTCCGTTGAACAGATGTGAATGGATACCTTCTATGACAGGAAGCCTGTCTTTGAGCTGTCTTAGTGCACCGGTTTTTGAAGGCTGGTCCTGCCTGGTCTTTTCCCATATATCCAGAATTATGCTCTCAAGTATAAAAACCGCGTTATCAAAAATTTCACTGTCTGCATTTAAAATAACTTCATCAAGTGTACATCCCGGAAAAAATTCCACCAGCAGGGACGCAGTCTTATGTTTACTGGTATAGCCGTAAACCTTCGGAGCAATTCCGGGAACACAGCTGTTCCATTTATCTATATTGTCCTTTTCTCTGGTTATTTTATCGATAGACCCCTCTTTGAATATACCCTGTGCCCTGGAACCGGAGCCTTTTCGCTGCTCTACTTTTCCGATGCGACAACCTGATCTGGAGCCCATAATAGGCCTGAAGTCTATATCTCCGAGCGATCCCTCAAAACCGGATTCACTTAGCGTTTCTTCAAGTGCCCTAAGCTGCCTTATCTTTATCCTCTCGCCGATAATTCCAAATATCAGGGCCTCTCCTATATTCAGCAGGGAGTCTCCAATGCGCTCAAGGTAACGAAAAATAAAAATAGCAGTAATGTGGTCGTTGAACATATGCCTCTTGATAAGCACCGGGGTAATATCAGAAGTTATATCCTGGCAAATCTTTTCCATGGTATTACCTGAAGTACTCTGGTCAAACAGGGTTTCTGGATTGCCCTTCAACTGATCAAGAAGATGGGAAAGACCGTGTTCAACAGCAGATGATACTATCCTGCTGCTGCTTTCCTGGATGTCAATCATGATTCTGTCGAAATTAGCCTTGTACAGGTTATCAAGCTGTTCCTCTGCCCTGCATATGTAAAGGGCGTCGGCGAGGTCGGTAGAGTTAAGGAGGCCTGGTATCATATCCAGGCATTCATTGATTTTGTTAAACATGGATATATAGTCATACTGGTGCATAAAGTATATATCAGTCAGGTACTGAGTCTGCCTGGCCACATTGACACAGAAATCGGCTATTCTCTCAAGATTGACAGTCGTGAAATAAATGGATTGATATTTAATTACGCCTTCAGGATCTGATTTTCCGGTGCTGTAGATATACGAAAAACACCTGTCCTCAAGAAAGCTCTTAAGGTTGTCAATATAGTCATCTTTTGAATCTATCCTGTCGAGCAGGTCCAGGTCCAGGTCATTTATAAGTTTCAGGGTAGTACGCACCTGGTTCTTCACTTCAGCAACGAGGAACAGAAAATTTTCCAAGACTCCGTTCTTATCCATGTACCTTTACAATGCCCCTCTACCGGCTATGCGCCTGTCTTTATATTGCCTTCACCGGTTTTATGTTTTGAATCCCTGTTGCTCCATGAGACTGTAAATTCCAGTTTGTTTCTGGGGCCTTTCTGTTTGCCTTTTATCTTTAATTTCAAAAGGCTCTCCACCTTCAGCTTAAGTTCCTCCTTGCCATCGGTGAGGGTTATACTTCCATTCTCAAATCCTTCAATGATAGATTTTAAATATCGTTTAATAGTCTCGGTATCTTCGTATGATTCATGTTCAAAACGTCTGGAATCTGTCATTGTCACCACCCTTTATTTAAAATCCATATCAAAAATACTTAACTGCCCAGCCTGTCTCTGTATTCATTAATAACTCTGTCCCTGTCCATATCCCCAAGTATAAGTGCCTTTCGAATCTCCATATCATCCCACGCGGGTTGATACCCTATTTCTCTTGAGGCTTTTTCGCTGTTCTGTTGTGTAACAGGTATGATCTTTTCCCCCAGATGTGTGTCATCTCCCATAAAAAAAAGCAGCCTTTCTTTAGAAGACCTGAGCAGGTTTTTTGACTGGAGGGCAGACACAAGAAACTCGGTATATCTCCTGGACTGCGGGTTCCATACCTCCACACCGTCTACATCATAGTCAGCCAGAAGTATGGGCCAGAACTGCTCGGGGTGAGGGATGACAATACCGGCTCCAAGACTTCTTGCCTCTTCGATTATCTCGGATGTCCTGTAGAAATACCTGGTTGAAAAATTAGCCTTTACTATGACCTTAACTGCAGCCAGGAAGGTCTGGCACCTGTCTATAAGGTTGTCACCATGTTCATCTCTCAGTTCATTAAAAAAATTCCTCAGGAGCTTGTTCTTGATCATTGACGGAGAAACAATGCCTGAATATTTGTTCAGCATTGTCTCCAGTTTCTTTGCATAGATCTGCACAAATTTAATTAAAGGTGCTCCCGCGCCTGTCTCTCTTGCTGCTGTCTCCAGCCTGTCCTCATCAGGTTTTGTAATAGTGTTTAGAAAGTCATAGAACTGTGTGGAACGATACTTGAAAGTATGGTCAAGCATCTGTTTAAGAACTCCTGCTTCCTCAACCCGTTCGGATTTAAAATGAAGCAGGAGTTGGACCTTCTGATTAAATCCTTTGGAAAAGGCATCAATCTCTACTCCCGTATAATCACCATAGCTCGTAAGGACATTATGCTGGGTAGGGATTACCAGCTCATTCTTTCTATTGGGATACATAGACTCAATACGCTTCCTGACAAGATCCATTGGTATGTTTTCAGGATGCCAGTGGATCGCCAGCACTGTTTTCTGGTGAGGAAGCACGAGCCCGGGTGAGATGATAATATTCTTCTGCTCAGGTGAAAGCTCAGTAGATACAATCTTTAAAAAGATATTATAATCTGACTCTGTTACCTCCTCATTTATATCTCTTGATGGGAAGGCTGTAATATCTTCCAGTTTTTTAATTCGATTTTCAGGGCTCATATTGTTTTACTTACAGGTTGTTAATGATTTCTGTTAAAGATCCTTCTTTAATTATTCATGTTTTTCTTGTACAAATTTGACAGTTTAATATTAAATATTTATTAGGGCTAAAACTACTTTTTGTACTCATACAATGTTAGATTTACGTTATGATATTGTTAAACCAATATTAGTAGCGTCCCGGTAATTCCACTGCCAAATCCCCTGAAAATCCTTTAAAAAGGAAAATCTTTTTACTCTTAAGAAATGAAGAAATCATTGCATCTTTCTACTTCCCGTCAATTTTAATCAATCCAGGTTATTTTTGTTCAATTTCATCCAAATTGAGCAGGTTGATTCATATCCGGTTTTAGGATATAACTCTCAGGCCACTGACCAGGGAGGTATAAACATAAAAATGGAAAAAAATTTTATCTCGGTAGCTACGATTTTAATATTACTTGTATTCACAATCCCGGGTTGTTCATCTGAAAAATCCGATATTGAACTGACCTTTTCCAACTGGACGTCACAGACCTCACCGCCGGGCAAGGCGACAGCAAAATGGATAGAAATGGTGGAGACACGAACCGGTAACAAGGTGAAGGTTAAGGCCATGTACAGCTCAACGCTTCTCAACAGTAAGAATACCGTTGAAGGTATCCTCAGAGGCGTTGCGGATGTGGGCATGAACGTATCGTCTTTCAGGCCGGAAAGATTCCCCATGATGGCGCTTTTAAATTATCCTCATCCTTATAAGCATACCATGGTGCCAATTCAAATAGCCTGGGATATGTATAACAAATTTGATCCACCCGAGTTCAAAGGAGTAAAGATAGTCTCTTTCAGTTGTAACGGTCTGGGTGATAACGGCTGCGGATTCTTCGGCAGGTTCCCTGTGAACACTATGGCGGATCTCAAAGGAAAAGAGATAAGGGCTACAGGTACAGGTGTACAGGCACTTGAAAAACTTGGGGCCTCTCCCGTGTTCTTGCCCGTATCGGAAATATATGAGGCCCTGCAGAAAAATATTATAAAGGGAAACTACACCACATTTGAAATAATCAAACCCTTTAAATTTAATGAGGTTATTGATTACATTACCCCCTTCCCTGCTCCTGCCGGAGTCATGTTCACCATAGTAAACGAAAAGAAATTCAATTCCTGGCCGGAGGATCTAAAGAAGGTCATTGAAGATATAAAGATGGAACACAGTACATGGGCGGGTAATTTTGCCTATGCAGCGGGTCAGGAAGGTCTGGACTTTGCAGTTGCAGGCGGTGTGGAGAAGACGACAGTCTCTCCGGAAGAAAAAGAAAAAATGATGCAGATATTAAAGTCCATGACAGATGAATGGCTTGAAGAGAACACTGCCAAGGGTCTGCCTGCTAAGGAATGGCTTGACGAATTCAACCGGTTGCTCGAAAAATACAACGCGCAGTATAGATAATGTCCATCATCGAAAAAAGTGTAAATTTCATTGCCCGATGGCTCAACTGGCTCGCCGCAATTGCTGTTGTTGCCGTAATGGTCATTGTGTGTATCAATGTCCTGGCCCGCAGTATATTCGGGATGCCACTTAAAGGCACGGTGGATATAGTCAGCCTGCTGGGAGTACTTGTTATTGGCGGGGCCATTTCATACACACAGGTGCTTAAGGGCCATGTTCGCATAACACTGTTTATAGACATGCTGCCCAAACCGGCCCGGACCATTCTCTCCGGCCTGGTCGATCTGGCCGGCATGGTACTGTTCGGAATACTCTCATGGCAGACGATCCTGTTCGCCCTGGGAACCCATGAAAACGGGGAACTGTCGGAAGTACTAAAAATCCCTATCACACCCTTCGCCTTTGCAGTATCAATCGGCTGCATTTCACTTACCATGGTTCTGCTGGCAGACCTGATCAATGTTTTCACCAGGGGAAGTAAAAAATGAGCGGGGAGACAATAGGCGCCTTCGGTATAGCAATCATGGTATTACTCATGATTCTGGGCATGCCCATTGCCTTCACAATGGTACTGGTCGGATTTCTCGGTTTTACATACCTGACTTCACTGGACGGAGGGCTCTTTTTACTTGGCGACAGCTTTTATTACCAGTTTACTTCGTATACCATGCTGGTAATACCGCTCTTTGTATTTATGGGCGAAATAGCATTTCATTCAGGCATAAGTAAAAGAATATATCGTACAGCCCACGCATGGCTCGGATTTATCCCCGGAGGCCTGGCTGTTGCGACCATTGGCGCCTGCGCAGGATTTGCGGCTATATGCGGTTCCAGCACTGCAACTGCCGCAACCATGGGGACAGTAGGACTTCCCGAGATGAGAAAACATGATTATGATCCTGCCTTTGCCACCGGAACTGTAGCGGCAGGAGGAACACTCGGCATCCTGATACCGCCAAGCATTGTCCTGATTGTGTATGGAATACAAACGGAGCTGTCCATCGGAAAACTTTTTATAGCAGGCATCCTGCCCGGTATTATTCTCTCCGGTCTTTTCACACTTATCATCCTTACCATGTGCCTTGTTAAGCCTTCCCTTGGATCACCGGCACAAAAAAGTAATTTAAGGGAAAAAATCAGGTCTTTGTCCGGCACTATAGAAATGGTACTTCTGTTTCTTCTGGTAATCGGGGGGCTTCTCCTCGGCTGGTTTACTCCCACAGAGGCAGCCGGCATAGGCGCTGCGGGAGCCATTGTTATAGGCATTGTCAAGCGAAGCCTGAGCTGGGAAAGCTTTAAAAAGGCACTACTCGGGACCACACGCACATCGTCCATGGTACTTCTCATTCTTGCAAGCGCGATGATCTTCAGCCGGTTTCTGACTGTCAGCGGATTACCCCAGGCACTTGCAGCATGGGTCGGTGGCCTGAACGCTTCACCATATATAATCCTTCTTTGTATAATGGGCATCTACCTCATTGGCGGATGTGTCATGGACCCGCTTTCCTTTTTAATCATCACCATCAATATCTTTTTCCCGATGATCCTTAAAGCAGGCTTTGATCCTATATGGTTTGGTGTAATAATTGTCATACTGCTTGAAGCCGGTGCCATTACGCCCCCTGTTGGTCTCAACGTTTATGTGATCAAGGGGATTGCCCATGATGTTGACCTGCACACCATTTTTAAAGGTATTTTCTCTTTCCTTGGGGCTATTATCCTGGGATTGATAATACTTACCATATTTCCTGATATTGTACTTATTCTTCCCGGACTCGTGAAATAAAAGATATATAATTTTACCTATGAGCATCCGAAGGATGCGGCATATTAATAGAATATCAGATAGTCGCAAGAAGGGGGCACCCATTAGCTCTTTTTAATTTTTCTCTCTATTTTCTTATTAATCAACAATAGCTATTCGGAGATTTTACCCCATGCCACTTTGATCGATTTACCTTTTTACCTACGCCCCCTAGTTGCCCATAAGGGTTGTACAAGAACTGCTGGGACATGAAGATGTTCCTACAACTATGATTTATACTCATGTTATGAACAAGGGAGGTTCTGATGTCAGAAGTCCTGCGGACACACTTGGAAAAAGACACAAGCAGAAAGTAAAACGAATCGTACAGCCCGGGCAGCCTGGCACTAAAAAACTTGTTAAAAGATATGAGGATAATCTGCTCTGCGTACGATACAGGTATGATGAACAAAAATTGATGATGTACAAGACAACGGAAATCATCATTGAGGATAAACCCTGGCAGGAAAACCCTGAAAAAATACTAAAAAATAAAATCATGAATCTTCGCATTGATTACAATGAGGTCGAGCTAAGAAACAGGATAAAAGCATGTGGTGGAAAATGGAACTATCAACGAAAAGTATTGCAGCTTTCTTATGAAAAAGTAAAAGAGCTTGATTTATTAGATAGGATCGTTGATGATAAGATATTCTGAAAAGTTTCTATATATAGAACAAAATGAAGTTGGTAAAGGGATTGATGTAGGGTACTGGCAACTTCAATTCAATTCCTAGCCTCACTGCGGGGTTTGGGGTTATGTGTAAGCCACAAATAAAACTATCATTGGGGAGGGAAATGAAGAGTAGAATTTCAACTGCAACAGAAATCTTAAATTACAGGATCGAAGATGTCTGGGATACTATCACGGATAATGAAAACTGGCAGTGGCGAAGCGATCTTCAGAATCTCAGGATTCTTAATGACAATGAGTTTATCGAATACAGCAAGGGTGATATGGAAATACATTTCACAATTACCAAAAAACAAACATATAAGGTCTATGAATTTACCATGGACAGCAAACATTTCTCAGGAGAATGGAGAGGTGATTTTGAAAAACTTCCGGATGGAAAGACAAAGATTACATTTACGGAATCCTTGGTGTTTAAGAAACTTCTCCTTAAAATATTTGCGTCGATTTTTTTCAATCTCAAGGCTGCTCAAGACACCTATATGCTGGATTTGAAAAAGAAACTGGGAGAGACATGAAATCGGTTGATGAGATAATCGCTGAACTGAAACAGCGAAGCAACGAAAAATACAAGATGAATGTTGTCCGCATGGGTATACCGGAGAAGTTAAGTTTGGGTGTGCCTACTTCCTACATAAGAAAACTTGGAAAATCTATCGGCATTTCTCAGCAACTGGCAATTGAACTCTGGCAAACGGAATATCATGAGGCGCGGCTCCTGTCTATATTTATTATGGATATCAATGAAATAGATAATCATTTAGTTGAGACGTTGATGGATGATGTTATCTCCTGGGATCTTTGCGACCACATTTGTAAAAACCTAATCCTTAATCTGGCAAATTACGAAGACTATATTTTCAAATGGTGTAATGAAAAAAGGGTATACCTAAAACGTGCAGCTTATTGTTTAATAAGCTCTTCCGTTATTAGATTCAAGAATATTGATGATGAAAAAATAGATGAATATCTTGAACTCATCAAACTCTACAGTAATGATTCAAGGCTTCATGTAAAGAAAGCCATAAGCTGGGCCCTGAGAGAAATTGGGAAAATGAATCACAATTCTCATGAACAAGCCATTTTACTGGCTTGCGATTTATGTGAAAGAACGAATAAAAATGAAAATTGGGTTGGAAGGACATCATTGAAAGAATTAAGCAAGCTGGTTTCGATAAATGAAAGAAAAAGGCTAATTTCCTCTGACACAAAGATGGGTAAACTAGGTTCATAATTAATTACGCCTGGCTCAAATCTGCACATAACAAATAACTAAACCGGACCGCATAACGCGCCAGTAAGTTCAAGTTTTTCATAGACTGGCAATTTATTGTTAATACAAAACCCGGCGTAGCGGCCAGTTAGTTCGGTGTTATGTGTAAAGAAAAGCGGAGGAACCCGGATGGAAATTAAATACAGGATTGGTGAGAAGGAAGACAGCGAAAAAATAGCAGAAATGATTGACGCTGCATCCGATGGCGTTGTTGAATTCCTGTTTCATGATTTGGTTCCTGGAATGTCTCCCTTTCAGGTCATAGCCCACAATCTTAAAAATAACAATTACCCTCACACTTATAAAAGCGCATTGGTCGCGTGTGATGGAGATGATTTGATCGGAATGGCTCTTTCCTATCCATCCTTATACCATAAAATCACTGAGGAAATGAGAAGCTTTTTTCCCGCGGATAGGTTGGATCATCTTAGCCACTTTTATTCATCTCGTATTAACAACAGTTGGTTTCTTGATGCGTTGTGCGTAATACATAGCTATCGCAGGCGTGGCATTGGTGAAAAACTGATTTCACTCACCAAGGAAAAGGCTATCGAGAATGAATTCAATATATTGAGTTTGATTGTTTTCGAAGATAACTCATCAGCCATCCAGGTTTATAAAAAAACCGGATTTGATATCGTAGGAGAAGTGGAACTGCGGAGTAATAAATTCATCAAACATAATACCGGTTGTTTTTTAATGAAATGTGAAATTACCACATAACCCTTTCCTTCAGTCGACTCGGTTCCCTCAATGAATGAAATAAAGCTGGCGGAGAAAAGAAAGAAAGATTTTTTTAGAGGGAGGTAAAAACATGGACGATCTTGATAAATATATTGATGAAAGAAAGAAAAAAAGCCCAAAGTTCAAAAAGAACTTTGATAAAGGATATGAACAATTCAAAATTGGTATACTTCTGAAACAAGCTCGGCTTGAAGCAGGTTTTACTCAAGAACAGGTTGCCGAGAAATTACAGACAAAAAAATCTGCAATCTCTCGTATTGAGAACCATGCAGAAGATATCCGTCTTTCTACATTAGTGAATTATGCACAGGCGCTAGGTAAACAACTCCACCTTGAAGTCGCTTAATACCAGCATCAGCGACCTGTCATTCAACAAGACGTGCTACCATCTTGCCGAATCGGTCTTCTGAGGTTCGCGGTATCAAAACCTTTAATGTCCTTTACTGGCAAGCATCGCACGCTTGTTAATTTTTTAAACACAGGCAACGAATATGAAAATTCGAAAAGCAGAAAATGCTGATAAAAATGATTTGGCAAAAATTATAAAGCAATCATTTGCAACAGTTGCTCAACGCTATAACCTGACTCCTGACAATTGTCCCCGGCACCCATCAAATTATACCGAAGAATGGGTGGAGAAAGATATTGAACAGGGCGTTGTATATTTTGTGATTGAAGAAAATGGAAACAAAATTGGCTGTATCGCCCTTGAGAAAGCCAACGAAGAAACATGCTATCTTGAAAGGCTTGCAGTTTTACCTGAAAAAAGAAACAAGGGTATAGGACAAAAACTTGTAACCTATTTTATCAGCGAGGCGATTGGACAAGGATTTAAAAATATTGGTATTGGAATAATCGAAAAGCAAATTGAATTAAAAAATTGGTACAAGAAAATAGGCTTTTATGAAACTGGTAAAAAGTCATTTGATCATTTACCTTTTGAAGTATGTTTTATGCAATATAAATCAAATGAAAAATAAAAAGGAAAATTAAAATGAAACCTCTAAAAGATAAAATAGCGCTTGTAACAGGTGGAACTAGAAATGTTGGAAATGGAATTGCTTTGGCACTTGGAGAAGCCGGGGCCACGGTTTATATAACAGGTAGAAGTATTACTGACAAAAATGTTAAAGGTATTACAAAAGCAGGCGGAAAAGGTATTGCAGTTATTTGTAATCATGAAAATGATGATGAAGTTAAAGCCGTGTTTGAGCAAATTGAGAATAATGAAGGCAAATTGGATATTCTTGTCAATAACGCCTGGGGTGGATATAACAGGCTAAGAAATAGAAAAGCATATTCCGGATTTAAATGGAAAGCCCCTTTTTGGGAGCAACCATTAGAATTATGGGATGAAATGAATAATGTAGGAGTTCGTTCAAATTACATATCAAGCTATTATGCTTCCAAATTAATGCTAAAACAAAAGCACGGATTAATTGTGAATATCTCCTTTTATGCCGCTCGGAAATATTACGGAAATGTAATTTATGGCGTTTCAAAAGCCGCTGTCGATAAAATGACAATGGATATGTCTGGAGAATTAAGAAAAAATAAAATAACTTGTGTTTCTCTCTATCCTGGTTATATCGATGACAAGAAAAAAGCACCTAATCCGAAAAAAGAAACATCTATATTTGTTGGAAGAGCAATTGCAGCAATGTCTTCTGATAAAAATATAATAAAAAAAACAGGGCAGATACTGGTAGCAGCCGAACTTGCACGAGAATATGGCTTTACAGACATTGATGGAATTCAACCAGTACCTTATGACCAATTGTGACAATATAAATATTGAATTGAGAATAAAACTAGAAACATTATCAAACAGAATCATGGAAGATTCTCAAAGTCATCAAGATCCTTATGTCTTCCGCTTGCTTTTTTGTTTTGCTTTAAATGTGCAAGGCTGATTATAGTGACTTGAATCCCATCAATACTTTCAGTAATTTTTTCTGATAACATTCTTTAAAAGCTATGCCAGAAATAGAGTTAAGGATCTCAATACGCATTAGTGGAATCCCCATTCGTACAATGTTATTATTTTTGAGGAAAAATTCTTCTTTAAGCTCAGGAATATTTATAAGATATTGCAAGATAAAATTTTTTTAATTTAGCTCAAATAGTTCCTGGATATCTACAACTAATGAGATTACCATCATAACTTTTTTTTCTCTTCACGAATCAGTATGCCGGAAACAAATGTGAGGATGGCTGTCCCAAATACTATCCAGAAGACAGTCAATATACTGTCAGCTACAGCACTCTGCAGAATGCCCTGTATTTCTTGTGATAAAGGCGTAAAAAATTCAGGCTTTAAGATATTCTCCATGTTATCTGCTACCTGATTGAAAACATCAGCAGGAATCTTGTCACCCGTTGATTTCAGCAGTGATACAAGCGTACCGGTAGCAATAGCCCCTGCAACTGCAACACCGATTGTTCCTCCCAGTGTCCTGGAAAACTGCTGAGAAGATGTCGCAACTCCAAGATCCTTTGGCAGCAGTGTGTTCTGAATAACAAGTAAAGTACAGATTGAAACAGATCCCATTCCCAGTCCGATGACAACAAAGGCGCTGAGACATTCTGTCATTGTTGTAGACGGATTAAAAGTGAGTGCATAACCGCTTCCGGCTGTAAGTAATACAGCGCCGATTGAAATCGCCATCCTGTTGGTAGTTTTATGTATAAACCTGGAAATAATAATCGGTGCCCCTGTCCATCCAAGACTTAAGGTAAGCATAACATATCCCACTTCCATAGGGGTTTTTCTTAATGCGCCCTGTATAAACAGCGGGGCATAGGCAAAAAGACTGAAAACGCCAAAACTGGATAAAAACGCGGCGCCGTTACCAAGAGTAAATCCACTGTATTTTAAAAATTTTAAACTCAGGACAGGTTCAACCGCACGGTTTTCAGCTATTATAAATCCAACCCCGAAAACAATGGTAAGAAAAGCAAGAGTAACGATTGGCACTGAGATCCAGGGAAATTGCTTCCCGCCGGTTAATATAAAAGTCAGAAGGCATAATACACATCCTGCCATTGTTACAGCACCCTTGATATCAAGATTAACTTGCTGTTTTTTAGTTCGTGTCTCACTGAAAAGCAGTGTGATACCGGTCAGAGATATCAGGCCTATTGGAATGTTAATAAAAAAAATCCACCGCCATGACATGTAGGTGGTGATAAATCCGCCAATAGAAGGACCGACAACACTGGAGATCCCCCAGACAAAGCTGCCAAGAACCAGGGTTTTGGCCCTTTTTTCAGGAGCAGATACATCAGACAGCACGATGTAAACCAGGGCCATGTTTCCGCCTGCGCCTATTCCCTGAAATGCCCTGGCAATCACCAGAAAAAGCATACTGTTGGACAGGCCCGCGGCAATGGAGGTAATAATAAAAAAAACAATAGAGGTAACTACTCACCCCCTTGAATCGAGAAAGCAATCCAAAATAGTGCATTTAA
>JASFHE010000018.1:0-22696 GCA_050123415.1 Desulfobacteraceae bacterium
CAGTTTCATTTGGTATGGCCTCCTTCTCTTGCTTTGGGGTAAAGGTTAAGAAGGCCATACCTCCTTTTTCTCTTTCATTCAAGATAATTTCTACTTATTTTCACATTTTTGCAAGTGCCTCAGGTGTTTTAGCATTTGCCAAGCCCCATATGTCTGTTCCATAAATTTATTAAACGGGTGGTAAATTGTTAATTTTGCAAAAATTTGCATTATTAATAATTTCATAATCCTACTCTTCTATCACCTTGGCAACACCAACAACCTTTTCTCCTTCACCAAGATCAATGAGTTTTACACCCTGTGTGTTTCTTCCTATTACGGAAATATCGGCTACTTTTATCCTTATGATTTTTCCATGCTCTGTTATTATCATAAGCTGATCCTGCTCATTCACCTGATATGAGTAAACAACAAAACCATTTCTTTTGGTTGCCTTTATGGTAAGGATGCCTTTTCCGCCCCTTGACTGTACCCTGTATTCCTCTGTTTTTGTACGTTTACCAAACCCGTTTTCAGTAACGGTAAGTATGGTGGATCCTTCCTTTATTGCCTCCATTCCTACTACTTCATCTCCGTCTTCCAGCCTTATGCCGATGTTACCGGCCGTCACCCTTCCCATGCTTCTAATATCCTTTTCAGAGAATCTTATGGATTTTCCTTTTCTGGTACCTATAAAAATATCATGTTCTCCGTCCGTAACCCTGACGGATATAAGTTCATCTTCTTCGTTTATCTTGAGGGCTATTATTCCGTTGCTTCTCGGGTTGCTGTAGGCCATGAGATCCGTCTTCTTTATAAGACCTTCTTTAGTTGCCATCACGATATATGAATTTTTACTAAATTCTTTTATAGGAAGAACTGTCGCGAGTTTTTCTCCCCTCTGTAACTCGAGGAGATTAACAATTGCCTTTCCTTTTGACATCCTGCCTGCTTCAGGTATCTCATGAACCTTCTTCCAGTACACTCTTCCCTGGTTAGTGAAGAAAAGCAGATAATTATGTGATGAAGCAACAAACAGATGTTCTACAAAGTCCTCTTCCTTTGGTACAACACCGGTAAGACCTTTTCCTCCGCGTCTTTGCGCCCTGTAAAGACTTATGGGGTTTCTCTTTATGTATCCCCTGTGGCTTATGGTAACCGCCATATCTTCATCAGCTATGAGATCTTCTATGCCCAGTTCCTCATCCTGATCAAGTATTTCTGTCCTTCTTTCGTCACCGTACTTTTCCTTTATTTCCTTCATCTCATCGCGAATTATCTGAAGCACCATAGGAGGATTTTCAAGAATGGCTTTATATCCTTCAATATCTTTAATAAGACCTCTGTATTCTTCATCTAATTTTTCTCTTTCAAGTCCGGTAAGTCTGTGAAGCCTCATATCAAGAATTGCCTGGGCCTGAACCGGTGTGAAATCAAACTCGGATATCAATCTTGCCTTTGCTTCCTTTGAGTCAGCAGAAGACCTTATCAGTGCTATCACTTCATCAAGAAAATCAAGGGCCTTTCTAAGACCTTCAAGAATATGGGCCCTTTCTTCGGCTTTTCTGAGATCAAAAATGGTCCTTCTTATTATTATTTCTCTTCGATGATTTATGAAATGCTCCAGAATTTCTTTCAGATTAAGTGTTTGCGGCCTGCCGTTTACAAGGGCAAGAAAAATAATACCGAAAGATTTTTCCATCTGAGTGAACTTATAGAGGCGGTTCATGACAACAAGTGCCTTACCGTCACGCTTTATATCTATGACAATACGCATTCCGTCTCTGTCGGATTCATCTCTTATGTCGGCTATGCCTTCTATCTTTCTATCTTTAACAAGGTCAGCTATATTTTCCAGTAATTTGGTTTTGTTTACCTGATATGGAATCTCCGAAATTACAACACGTTCCTTGGTTTTCCCAACCATTTCAACAAATGCCCTGGCCCTTATCTTTATTATTCCCCGTCCGGTCTTGTATGCCTCTCTTACACCCTTTCTTCCAAGTATAAACCCGGCAGTCGGAAAGTCCGGGGCCGTAATTATTTTCATCAGATCATTGATGCCTATATCAGGCCTGTCTATCACCTCTATAATTGCATTACATACCTCTGTAAGATTATGCGGAGGAATATTGGTCGCCATACCAACGGCTATTCCTGATGCCCCGTTTATCAAGAGATTCGGAATATTGGTTGGCATTACTGTTGGTTCGAGGAGCGTATCATCATAGTTGGCGGTAAAATCAACTGTTTCCTTTTCAATATCAGAAAGGAAATCCTGAGCAAGTTTGGTCATACGTACTTCTGTATAACGCATTGCTGCTGGTGGATCACCGTCAATTGATCCGAAGTTACCCTGGCCATCCACAAGCGGGTATCTCATGGAAAAATCCTGAGCAAGCCTTACTATGGTATCATAAACAGCCGCATCACCATGTGGATGATACTTACCTATAACATCACCAACAATTCTTGCTGATTTTTTATAGGGCTTGTTATTAAAGTTTTTAAGGTCGTACATGCCGTATAGTACACGTCTGTGTACCGGCTTTAGACCATCCCGAATATCAGGAAGCGCCCTTTGAACAATAACACTCATAGAATATTCAAGATAAGATTTTTTCATCTCATCTTCGATGCTTATTGTAGTATCATTAATATCCGAAACCATTTATTTTTCTCCAAAAAGAATGGGAATTGCAGCAGGTATTTGTTTTGCCTTGTACCTTTCGCCTTTCACCATGTGTCTCTCCTTTATTTATACATCCAGTTCTTTTACTTCCAGGGCATTATTTTGAATAAATTCACGCCTCGGCTCAACCTTGTCACCCATAAGAACTGTAAAAATATCATCAGCATCAACAACATCTTCAACCCTTATTCTCATGAGCCTTCTCTTTTCAGGATCCATTGTTGTTTTCCACAGTTGATCCGGATTCATTTCTCCAAGACCTTTATATCTTTGTATAGCAAGACCCTTTCTTGCCTTTTCCATAATTTCATTAATAAGCATCTCCGGACCTTTAACCTTTTTACCATCTTCTTCATTGTTTAACTTATATTCATCTACAATAAATTCTTTAAATTTATTATATATTGTTATCATATTCTTAAGTTCAGGAGAGGCCAGAAATTCCCAGTCTATAAATGACGGTTTTCCGCCATTCTTTGTCTCCATTACAGTAAACTCATACTCACCATCTTCTACTGTTACATTTATATCACTTACTTTAAAACCGTTTTCTTCAAGCGACTTGAATATTCCTTCCATGAATTCACTGTTTTTAAACATCCTTTTATCCGCAGGACCATTGTAGGCAACATATTCAATAAATTTTCTGCTTATACCTGTCCGTGCCAGTTTCTCAAGATTTTCATAAAACTTTTTTATTCCTTTTAAAAAATTAACAAGCCTCTGTCCCGCTAATTCTTTACTATCTGTCACTATTACCTTTTCATTTTCTGAAATCCTATTAAATATGTAGTCATCAAATTCATCTTCATCTTTTATATATATTTCGTTTTTACCAAAAACGATTCTGTATAGCGGCGGCTGCGCGACATACAGATAGCCGTTTTCAATAAGTTCCGGCATCTGTCGAAAAAAGAATGTAAGAAGAAGTGTGCGTATATGAGATCCGTCAACATCAGCATCAGTCATTATAATTACTTTATGATATCTGAGTGAATTAATATTATATTCCTTGTCTCCAATCCCGGTTCCAAGGGCTGTTATCATCACCTTTATTTCTTCACTGGATATCATCTTGTCAAAACGGGCCTTTTCCACATTGAGGATTTTACCTCTAAGCGGAAGTATGGCCTGATTTTTCCTGTCCCTTCCCTGCTTTGCTGAGCCTCCTGCAGACTCACCCTCAACAATAAATATTTCACACAGGCTTGGATCCCTTTCCTGACAGTCAGCCAGTTTTCCCGGCAGTGAATTACTTGAAAGAACTCCTTTTCTTCTTGCAAGATCCCTTGCCTTTCTGGCGGCTTCCCTGGCACGGGCCGCGTCCATAACCTTATCAAGTATATTTTTTATTACCTTTGGGTTCTCTTCAAAGTAACTGCTTAATCCTTCATTAACCAGGGTTTCTACCAGCCCTTTTATTTCACTGTTGCCAAGTTTTGTTTTTGTCTGACCTTCAAACTGGGGATCAGGAAGTCTTACACTTATTACGGCCGTAAGGCCTTCCCTTACATCATCACCGCTCAGTTTTTCTTTAAAATTCTTTGCCTTTGGGGAACTTTGAAGATATTGATTTATACTTCTTGTAATAGCGGATTTAAATCCCACAAGGTGACTTCCGCCTTCCGCCGTATTTATATTATTGGCAAATGTCAGCATTGTTTCCTTATAGGAGTTGTTATACTGGAGGGATACTTCTACTATAACATTATTTTTTTCTCCGTTTATATAAATCGGCTTTTTATGAAGAAGTTCCTTATTTTTATTAAGATATTCAACGTATTGTACTATTCCGCCTTCATATAAAAAGTCCTTTTTCCTTCCTGTCCTTTCATCGGATATCTTTATTCTTACTCCTTTTGTTAAAAAGGCCAGTTCTCTCATTCTTCTTATGATAGTATCAAAATCGTATTCAATGGTTTCGAATATCTGGCTGTCAGGTTTAAAAATGGTTTTAGTTCCGTTCTTTCTTGTATCGCCAAGTATCTTCATTTCACACTGAACAACACCGCGTTCATACTTTTGATAGTATATTTTTCCGTTCTTATGAACTTCAACTTCACAGAATTCAGAAAGTGCGTTTACAACGGAAACACCAACACCATGCAGGCCACCGGAAACCTTGTAGCTCTTATTATCAAATTTTCCACCTGCATGAAGCTTGGTCATAACTACTTCAAGAGCCGGTATCTTTTCTGTTTTATGAATCTCAACAGGAATACCTCTTCCATTATCAAATACACTTATACTCCCGTCAGTGAGTATTTTTATATCAATAAAATCGCAGTATCCGCCCATTGCCTCATCAATGCTGTTATCAACAATTTCCCATACAAGATGATGCAATCCGGCAAATGCGGTGTTACCAATATACATTGCCGGCCTTTTTCTTACGGCCAGCAATCCTTCAAGGACTTTGATGTCCTCAGCGCTGTAATTAATTTCTTTTGTTCCCATTTAAATCCTCATAGGCATAATCAAACCGAGAAAACCTTTATCATCCTCGCCCTGTATCATGCAAGGACTTGAGTTATCAAAAAAACCGATTATTACATCTTCGCTTTCCATAGCCTGAAGCGCATCTACAAAATACTTTGAGTTGAAGCCCAGTTCTATTCTGTCACCCGAATAATCAACCTCAAGATTATCCTTAACATCACCAAGATCAGGATTAATAGAAACAAGCTCCATATTATTATCTTCAAGCGTTATCTGTACACCTCTTGAACTCTCACTGCTCAGGATCATCATTTTCTTCATACCATCCAGAAGATCATTTCTTTTTACTGATATCCGGTTCTTTAATTCAATGGATATCACTTCTCTATAGTCCGGAAATTTACTTTCAAGAAGCCTGATAACAATGAGAGAATTATCATTTTTAGCAACACAATTATTATCTTTAAAGCCAAAGTTTATCTTTTCACCCTCGGACGCAAGTTTATTCAGCTCCATCAATCCTTTTTTAGGTATCATAATACCTTTTTCAATTTTCATATTATCAAGGTTATTAATACTTTTATCTATCAATGAAAGTCGATGACCGTCTGTTGAAACCATTCTTAAGAGGCTTTTTTCTTCTTCATTTATTTTTTCTGTATACACACCGGACAATTTATAGCCTGCTTCCTCAAGTGTAACAGCATAGATTGTTTTATTTATCATTTCAGTAAGAACCGAACATTCCATTTCAACCATGGATACATCTTCAGGTTCAACAAAGACCGGATATTCTTCCGCAGGCATGCATGCCAGATTATACTGTGTCTTATCATCGGAAATAAAAATCCAGTTGTTTTCCTTTTCCTTTAAATATATTTCCTGGCTTTTACTTTCCTTCAGTATTTCAAAAAGTTTTCTTCCCGAGATAGTTATACTTCCTGAAATAACAACATTGGCATCTATTGTCTGCTGCATACTTATCTCAAGATCAGTCGCAGATATATTTACTGACTTATCATCAGCTGTAATTAGTATCATCGACAGAATAGGCATGTTACTTCTTTTCTCTATGATGCTTTGTACCTTTGATATTGATTTAAAAAGAGAGTCCCTGTTAACCTTTATTTCCATGCCTTCCTCCTATTAATATTTATATATTTATAGTAATAATAATATTATGTCCTGTTGTATTGTTAAATTCATAAATAAGCGATTGTTATTATAATATTTTTTTTTGATTATTTTTTAATTTTAAACTGACTTTATTTTTTTTATTACCTTTACTCTATAAAAAAATATTTAATTTTAAATATATCTTTAAAAATATAAAAAGAATGTTGAAAGAATGTTGGCAGAAAAAATAATATACGAAATATTATATTAATAGATTTTTAATATTGTTTATATCTCTGCTTACTTCCTTATTTTTCTTTATTGATTTTTTAATCCTGTTTATTGAGTAAATTACGGTTGAATGATCCCTGTCGCCAAAAAAATATCCAATTTCTTTAAAAGAAAGATCAGTGAAATTCCTTGCCATATACATTGCAAGATGCCTCGGGTATGAATAGATTGACTTCTTTTTTTTGGAAAGAATGTCAGATATAGAAATATTAAAATACCCTGCAATAATAGACTGAATATCCTCCAAACCGATATTTATATTATATCTATCCTTTATAATGGATTTTACAAGCGATAAATTTAATTTGCCTTTATTAAGTGATAAATATGTTTCAATACGAATAATATTTTTTAATATTGTTTTTATATTATTATTTGATTTAATTAAAAAATTTGTTATATCATCCGGTATTTGTAATTTTTTATTTTTAATATTGTTTTTTATTATCTTTGTTTTTGTTTTTAAATCAATTTCACTTATTTCAGTTAAAAGACCTGAACCTAATCTTGATATAAGATGAGAATTGAATTTATTAAAATTATCAGGGGGTCTGTCCCCGGTAATTACCATCTGTTTTTTTTTACCCTGATAAAAATCAAAAAGAGAGATAAACTCTTCCTGAAGTCTCTTTGAATTTCCAATATACTGTATATCATCAAATAAAAATATATCCAGTTTTATATATTTGTCTTTAAAGCCACTGAAGCTTTTATTTTTTGATAACTGTCCGAATTCAAAAATAAAATCCTTTGAATTTATATATCCTATATTTATATTTTTTTTATAATTATCTATTTTATTACCTATTGAGTTTAAAAGATGGGTCTTTCCGATACCGTCTTTTGAAAATATATAAAAAGGATTATAAAAATCTCCCGGATTTTCAGCTACTTCAACAGCTGATGAGTATGCAAACTTATTACACTCACTGGTAATAAAATTGTCAAAGTTCATAAGTTTATTTAAATTATTTTTAATGTTTTTATTTTTTTTATTATTAACCTTTTTATTAACGTTATTGTTTTGATAATTAAAAATTAATTCAGGTCTTTTATTTGTTATTTTTTCAAATGAGCTGCTTAATATTTCCAGATAATTATCACGCAGCCAGTTTGCAATAAATTTATTAGGTACATCAATTATTGCTATATTATCATCAAATCTATTACATTCGGTCTTTGAGAACCATGTGTCTATTTCTGATTGTGAAATACTTGATTCCAGGTTTTTTAAAATGTTATTCCAAAAATTTTTTTTTAGTGACATACCAGTATTTTAGATTTAATTAACAGTTATGGAAAGCGATTGATTCTAGATAATTTTATATATAATATCAACTAAAAACTGGTATTTTTATGTAATGTTTTTCATACATTAACTTATTGTTATTATTATTTTTTTAAGATTATTTTATTAAAAATAAAAGGTTTTTAAAATCTGAAAAATTATATGGTAAATTAAAGGAAGGAGTCTTAAATTATGCCCTTTAGTATAGGTTTAGCAGGTAAAGGAGGAACCGGAAAAACGACTATTGCCGGTTTACTGGTAAAATATCTTATTGAAAAAAATAAGACACCTGTTCTGGCTGTTGATGCTGATTCAAATGCCAATTTTAACGAGGTATTAGGGCTTAAAGTAGAAGATACCCTGGGAAATGCAAGAGAAGAGATGAAAAAAGGTGTGGCTACCGGCATGACCAAAGATATTTTTATGGAAATGAAACTTGAGCAGGCTGTTGTTGAGGCTGAGGGGTATGACCTTATCGTTATGGGAAGACCCGAAGGCGCTGGTTGCTACTGTGCTGCAAACACTCTTTTAACACAGTATTTAAGCAGACTTATAGATAATTATACTTCTGTAGTTATTGATAATGAAGCAGGGATGGAACATATAAGCCGTCTTACGACAAATAATATTGATATTTTGCTGATTATATCCGATTCATCAAGAAGAGGTATTTTATCGGCAGCCAGGATATCCGAACTTACAGATGATCTTGGAGTAAGGATAGGAAAAAAAATGTTCATAATAAATCAGGTAAAGGAAGAAAAGAAAGAAGATCTTATAAAGGTTGCAGAAGAATTCGGTCTAAAAGTTGCAGGTATAATACCTGAAGATAAAAATGTAAGAGATTTTGATCTCAAAGGTATCCCGACTATTGAACTTGAAAATGAAAGCGAATCATTAAAAGCGGCATATGAGATTTTCAATAAGATACTTTGATAAATATCAACAATATAATGTATAGCAATATAATTCAGACACACTATATTGTTGAAAAATAAAATATAAACGTTCTATTTTATTGGGAAAAATATCTTGACAAGGTAGTTATTGTAAACTATTGTTACGCACCTGATAGCCCTGTTTTTTGGGTTTATTTTTTGTGATCTTTTGTTAAATTTTTCACAAATTAAATATAGACATCTTCATTAATTTTTTGATGAAAATAATTGATTAAACCCACGTGGTTTTCTGGATTTTTTAGATGTTAATGTTATTTTTCGAAAACATATTTAATCACTTCAAAAATAAAGATGATCACATCATCTTAAAAATAAACAATAATTTAAAATTTTTAACGATTTCAATAAATTTTCACTGTATTTTTAAAAAATATTTTTATTTATAAGGCATTAATTTTTAATATTAAACTAAAAATATTCAAAAAAATTTAGTATATTGTTTTTGTATTAGTTAATTGTATCATATTTTGTTAGTATCTCTTTATTTAAAATATAAAGATTTATTAAAAATAAATAGTAATTAGAAGGAGGAAACAACATTGGCCTTTGAAATTCCAAAACAGCCCTATTCAGGAGTCATTGGTGAAACAGTAATAGGTACTGGTGAAGGCGCTGTAAAGATCGGTGGAGAAGATTCTTATCCTTTCCATTTGTTTGAAGGAGCCATGCCGAATGTTCCAAAAATTGCAATGGAAGTTTGGGATTATGATCCATCCGAAGAATGGCCGGCGCCAGCGGTTGAAGCGCTTAAAGACGTCCTGTCTTCACCTGAAACCTGGGCAAAAAAATGCGTGGATGAATATGGTGCCGATATCATTGTGCTTCAGATGAAAAGCATTGATCCTAACGGCATGAACCGCAGCGCGGATGAAACGGCTGCCATTGCTAAAAAAATTGTTGATACAGTAGATGTTCCTCTGGTTTTCTGGGGTACCGCCAATAATCAGAAAGATGAAGAGGTCCTTAAAAAAATATCAGAGGTATGTGATGGTAAAAATGTGTCACTCTCTCCGATAGAAGAAGGCAACCATAAGGGTGTTGGAGCAAGCGCTCTTGGTTATGGTCATACTATTGTTTCATCATCTCCAATTGATGTTAACCTTGCAAAACAACTTAATATTCTTTTAGGAAACCTTGGCGTTAAGAGTGAGAAAATTCTTATTGATCCAACGACCGGCGGTCTGGGCTATGGTCTGGAATACAGCTATTCGGTAATGGAAAGAATAAGAATGGCTGCCCTTACTCAGGAAGACGACAAACTTCAGATTCCAATGATTAATAATGTCGGAAATGAGATCTGGAGGAGTAAGGAAGCCGGTCAATCTGTTGAAGATGCTCCTACATTAGGCGATCCTGAAAAAAGACCGATCCTCATGGAAGTAACAGCAGCTGTCTGTTATCTTCTTGCCGGATCTGACATAGTTATTTTAAGGCATCCCGAAAGCGTAAGGATCGTAAGATCATTTATTAATTTAATGACCGATGGCGGATCAGCTTCAGGTATTGCTGAAATATCAAAATTAATGGCAGCTCCGGATGTTGATCTAATATCTCTTTCCCCGGAAATGAACCTTGCGATTGAAGAGGCAAAGCCGGAGAAAAAGGAAAAACCTGCCAGGAAAGAGGCTAAGCCTGAAAAACCCAAAGCTGAAGCAAAGCCGGAACCAAAGAAGGAAGATAAAAAAGAAGAAGTCAAGGCCAAAGCAGAAGAGGAAGTTAAAGCAAAGGCAGAGGAAGAAGCCAGGGCTAAGGCCGATGCTGAAGAAGCAGCAAAGAAAAAGGAAGAAGAGGCCAAGGCTAAGGCAGAGGAAGAAGCCAAAGTAAAGGCTGAAGCAGAAGCAAAGGCAAAAGCAGAGTCGGAAGCCAGGGCTAAGGCTGAAGCAGAGGCAAAAGCCAGGGCCGAAGAAGAAGCCAAAAACAAAGAAAAAGAAGATCTTCAGGCACTGAGGTTTAAAAGAGCTCAGGAAAGAGAAAAACATGAAGCAGCGATGAAGGCTTCAGCATCTGCGGCTACAACAAAAACACCTTCGAAAGATCAACTGACTCTTGTGGAGAGATTAACAAAGAATCTCGACCGAATCCATAAGCGAGTATGATCTTTTTATTTGTAAGTGATGAAACTGTAATATCAGTTATTAAAGGAAATAATATAAACAGAGGAGGAACCTCATAATGGCTACAGAAGAAGTCAAGGTCAAATCGGTTGCAAAAAAAGATAAGAAGGTCATAAAACCCCAGGACCTTACTATTGATCAGGCAACAGCATTAATGATTGACCGATCCAGAGAAATGGAAATAGATACTATATTTGACAGGGCTCAGACAATGAAGGCCTGTAATATAGGTATTCAGGGTACATGCTGTAAGAACTGTTCCCAGGGACCATGCCGGTTACCCTTACCAAAAGGAGGAGTGGAAGGTAAGGATGAAAGAAAGGGATTATGCGGGGCAACACCCGAAACAATAGCTGCCAGGAACTTTGCCCGTATGGTGGCAGGCGGTGCGGCAGCACACTCGGATCATGGCAGGGGTGTGGCAGAGACATTTCTTGCTGCAGCAAGAAAAGAAACCCATGATTATAAGATACAGGATACGAAAAAATTATTGGAGATAGCCCCTGATTTTGGTGTTGATATTAAAGTTGAAGGCAAAGACGGAGAGATGCTTGACAGGGATATCGACGAGATTGCAGTTGAAGTCGCAGAAGAGGCTTTGGCACAATGGGGTCAGCAGTCAGGGGAGGTTTGCACTGTAAAGAGAGCCCCTAAACCGAGATACGAACTTTGGAAAAAACTCGGGGTCGTTCCAAGGGGAATTGACCGCGAGATAGTGGAAATAATGCACAGAACCCATATGGGAGTTGACCAGCATTATGAAAATATAGTTGAACAGTGTTCAAGGGCCGCAATTGCAGACGGATGGGGCGGTTCAATGATCGCAACGGATCTTCAGGATGTCCTGTTCGGATGCCCGTACCCGGTAAAAAGCTCGGCAAACCTGGGCATTTTAAGGGAAGATCATGTTAATATCATTATACACGGCCATGAGCCTCTTTTAAGTGAAATGATAGTAACTGCAGCGGAGCTTCCTGAAATGATAGATTACGCAAAGGAAAAAGGGGCCAATGGAATTCAGCTTGGAGGGATATGCTGCACGGCAAACGAGATCCTTATGCGTCACGGAGTACCTCTTGCCGGAAATTATCTGCAGCAGGAACTTGCTATTGTAACAGGTGCTGTTGATGCTATGGTTGTTGATGTTCAGTGTATAATGGAAAACATAGCTAATGTTGCGGATTGTTTTCATACAAAGGTGATAACAACAAACCCTAGGGCAAGGATAGCATCAGGCCATACAACCCATATTGAATTTGATGAACACACAGCCTTTGAGGATGCCAAAAAAATAGTCAGAACCGCCATTGATAATTTTCCTAACAGGGAAAAAGAGGTAATGATACCAAATAACTCTTCCGACCTCGTAGCGGGTTTTAGCTATGAAGCCATCAACTATCACTTGGGCGGAACATTCAGAGGGGCCTATACTCCCCTTAATGAAAACATCATTAACGGCCGCATCCGTGGTATCGGCGGTGTTGTCGGATGTAATAACGCAAGGACTAAACACAATGAAGGTCACATCACTATTGTAAAAGAGCTTATTAAAAATGATGTAATTGTTTTAACTACAGGTTGTAATGCCATAGCATGTGGTGCAGAGGGACTCCTTACACCGGAATCTGCCAAGGTATACTGCGGCCCCGGGCTTGCCGAGGTATGTGAAACAGTAGGAATTCCTCCGGTTCTTCACATGGGTTCATGTGTGGATAACAGCAGGATACTGATGGCCGCTACCGAAGTAGTAAAAGCCGGAGGTCTTGGAAATGATATAAGCGATCTTCCGGCCGCAGGTTCTGCTCCCGAATGGATGAGTGAAAAGGCAATAAGTATCGGGCATTATTTTGTGACGGCCGGTGTGTATACAGTTTTTGGAGTCACGATGCCGGTAGGAGGCGCGCCTGTTTTTGAGAATTATCTCTATAAGGAGTTTGAGGATATTTATGGCGCTATGTGGGATCTGGAAGTTGACCCATATGAACATGCCAAAAAGATGATCGCCCATATAGATAAAAAACGCGCAGCCCTTGGAATTGACAAGGCGCGTGACAGGGTACTTATGGACATGGCCGACCGGCAGAAGCTGGAAGCGGCATAAATAATAAAATTTAAAAATATAATAACCTCTTAAGAAGGGAGGAATATAAGATATGTCAAAATTAGTTGCTTTTGCAGCCATTCAGGGAGCCTACAATATAGTTTCAAAGGCAGAAGGAGCATATAAAAGAGCTATTGAGACCTATGGCGGAAGCCAGAAACTGGAGTTTCCTAACACGGCTTATTTTTTACCGATTATTTATTCTCTTACAGGTATCAAGGTAACAGACCTTGATTCAGCAAAAAAACCTCTTGATTTTGCACGAAGCCTTTTACCGCCACATGTTAAAAAGGATTGTCATTTACCTTATCTTGGCCCGTTGCTGGATGCAGGTATGGCAGCACTCTTTGCAGAAGAGATAGTTGAGGCAATTCGCTATGTCGAAGATCCCGGGTTTTATCAGCCGGAGGTTGAAGACCCGGACGTTGAAAATGGCAAAATCTGGCTTGGCGCAGCCGATGATGCAATCATGAGAAAAAGAGGTGTTGAGTTTGTTGATGGTACGGCGCCAGGTTTTGCTGCTATCGTCGGCTCTGCTCCTGATTCGGCGATCGCCAAAAAGATGGCCGAAGAATATCAGCTGAAAACAATATATGTATTTATGGCAGCCAATCAGAATGGAACAACCTTTGCCGAACAGCTTGTCCAGGAAGGTGTTCAGATTGGATGGAATACTCGACTTGTTCCATTTGGTCCTGATATTTCTGCAGCAGTTTTTGCCCTTGGTTTTGCAAACAGGGCAGGCATGGCATTTGGGGGTATTGAACCCGGTGATTACAAGAACATGCTTAAATACCAGAAAGAGCGTGTCTTTGCATTTGTCAACGCCCTTGGCGAAGTTAATGCCGAATGGGCGGCCAATGCAGCGGGCGCAGTAAACTGGGGTTTTCCGACAATCGCGGATACGGACATTCCGGAAATATTACCTACAGGCGTATGTACCTACGAGCATGTTGTTGCAAATGTAAAACATGATGACATGCCTTCAAAGTCCATCGAGATAAGGGGCTTAAAGGTAACTATTACAGAGATAGATATTCCTGTGGCATATGGTCCGGCATTTGAAGGTGAACGTGTACGAAAGGATGATCTTTACCTTGAGATGGGTGGTGGAAAAACCCAGGCCACGGAACTGGTCAAGATGGCCGAGATGAACGAAATAGAGGATGGAAAAGTTGAACTCGTAGGCCCGGATGTAGGAGATACCAAAAAGGGAGATCGCCTGCCCCTTGGTATTTATGTACAGGTCGCAGGAAGAAAAATGCAGCCTGATTTTGAGCCTATCCTTGAGAGACAGATTCACCATCTTATTAACTATGCCCAGGGTATAATGCATATAGGGCAGAGAGACATTGCATGGGTAAGGGTTGGTGCTGCCGTTGAAAAGGGATTTACAATAAAAGATTTAGGCAAAATCCTTCATGCAAAATTCCACCAGGATTTCGGCAATGTCCTGGACAAGGTACAGGTAACACTTTATACAAAGACTGAAGATGTTGATGAAATAACCAAAAAGGCAAGAGCAGAGTATAAAATAAGGGATGACAGGGTCGAAAAAATGACCGATGAAAGTGTTGAGACCTATTATTCATGTACTCTCTGCCAGTCTTTTGCTCCAAGCCATGTGTGTGTTGTAAGCCCGGAAAGAACAGGACTGTGCGGCGCATATAACTGGATGGACTGTAAGGCCTCCTTTGAGATCAATCCTACAGGACCAAACCAGCCTGTTGAAAAGGGAGAGGTTGTGGATGCCAAACTCGGTCAATGGAAGGGTGTTAATGACTTTGTTTACAAGGCTTCCCGACAGACAATAGACCATTATAATTTTTACAGCATTGTTCATGATCCAATGACCACATGCGGTTGCTGCGAATGTATTGCCGCTGTTCTTCCCTCATGCAACGGTATAATGACCGTACACAGGGACTACACAGGTGAAACACCTTCCGGCATGAAATTCACGACACTTGCGGGTGTAATGGGCGGTGGTCAGTCATCACCCGGTTTTGTCGGCCATTCCAAGTACAATATTTGCCAGGGAAAATTTGTTGTGGGTGACGGCGGACTTTTGAGAATGGTCTGGATGCCCAAGTCATTAAAGGAGGAATTAAAGGAAAGGCTTATTAAGCGAGGCACAGAACTTGGCTGCCCTGATCTTATTGACAGAATCGCAGATGAGACAGTTGGTATCACAGAAGATGAGGTAATGGAACACCTCAAGGCAAAGGATCATCCGGCGCTTAAAATGGACCCGATTGTTGGGTAAGTAATTAAACAAGGAGCATATTATGGGATTAACCGGAATTCAGATTTTTAAACTATTACCAAAGACAAACTGCGGAGAGTGTGGTGTTCCAACATGTCTGGCCTTTGCTATGAACCTGGCAGCCGGCAAAGCCGAACTTGACGCATGTCCCTATGTATCTGACGAAGCAAAAGAGCAGCTGGCCGAAGCCTCTGCTCCTCCTATAAGACCGGTTTTGATAGGCGCAGGGACAAGGGCCTTTAAGGTTGGCGGCGAAACTGTAATGTTCAGGCACGAAAAGACCTTTTACAATCCTACCGGACTTGCGGCGGTTATTAATTCAGATATGGCTGCGGGTGATCTTGATACGAAGATCAAGGAGTGGAATGCCCTTCAGTATGAAAGGGTTGGATTAAACCTGCGGCCTGAACTGGTTGCCCTTAAAGATGTAAGCGGTGATGCCGGAGCATTTGCTGCTGCAGCCAAAAAGATAGCAGAGGAAAGTGAATTCAACCTGGTTCTCATGACCGAAAAAGTGGATGTGATGAAGGCCGCTGTTGATGTCTGCGCCTTTAAAAAGCCTCTTTTATATGCCGCAACCGCAGACAATATCGACGATATGGGTAATCTGGCCAAGGAAAGCGGCCTCCCAGTCGCTGTCAAGGCCGGCAGTGTTGAAGAATTGATCGGCATGAGTGACAAGCTGACGGGAATGGGAATTAAAGACATTGTTCTTGATTCAGGCACAAGAGAAATGAAACGGGCCTTTGAAGATCAGATCGCTATCAGAAGGGCTGCCCTCAAGGCCGGAAACAGGTCCCTGGGATTCCCAACAATCACATTCCCCTGTGAAATGGCAGATAATCTTGATATCGAAACAATGATTGCCGCCATGCTGATAGCCAAGTACGGCGGAATAGTCGTTCTTTCGGATTTCAAGGGAGAAAGCCTGTTCCCGCTTCTTCTTGAAAGACTTAATATCTTTACAGATCCGCAAAGACCCATGACAGTGACCCAGGGTATATATGAGATAGGTAGCCCCGATGAAAACTCACCTGTCTTTGTAACCACCAACTTCTCTCTTACATATTTTATAGTGAGTGGTGAGATTGAGGGCAGCAGGGTTCCGAGCTGGCTGCTTATTATGGATACGGAAGGTTTGTCTGTTATGACAGCCTGGGCGGCAGGCAAATTCGCAGGAGATGCAGTCGGTGCATTTATAAAGAAATGCGGAATTACAGATAAAGTTAAACATAAAAAGATTATAATACCCGGATATGCCGCGTCTATCAGCGGTGAAATGGAAGAAGAGCTTCCTGACTGGGAGATCATGATAGGACCAAGGGATGCGGCATTAATACCAAAGTTTTTAAAGGATAACTGGAATTAATTTAAACAAAGGGGGAAAACCCATGCTACTGATTGGAGAAAATCTAAACGTTATCAACAGAATAATAGGAAAAGCATTTAAGGAAAAGGATCCCGGGCCTATTGCAGAAGAGGCCAAGAGGCAGGTGGAAAAGGGTATGGACTGGATTGATATTAATCTTGGCCCGGCTAAAAAAGGCGGCCCTGAATTAATGGAATTTGTTGTAAAAACAGTCCAGGAAGAAATAGGAGACTCAACCCCTCTCTGCCTTGATACATCAAACATCGAAGCAATGGAGGCAGGACTTGAAGTACATAAGGGAAAGGCAATAATCAATTCCATTATGTGCCGTCCCGAACGTTATGAAAAGATGATTCCCCTGGCAGTGAAATATCAGGCTAATATGATAGCCCTTATGTGGGGACCGGAAGGACTGCCAAGAGACGAAAATGAAAGAGGGGCCCTTGCAGCGGAGCTTATCTATGCGGCAAATGAAGCCGGAATACCTAATGAAGATATATTTGTTGACGGTATTGTAACCCCGGTTAACATTCAGCAGCCGCAGCTTATGAGCCTTCTGGCCTTTCAGGAAATGCTGCAGGATATGTTCCCGGGTGTAAAGTCTACATGCGGTCTTTCAAACATCTCAAACGGTCCGCCGGAGCACCTGAGATCCATTCTGAATACAACCTATATGGTCATGCTTGAAAGAAAAGGCATGTATTCATGTATTGCAGACGCCTATGATGACGCATTAATCGCGGTGGCAAGGGGAGAACGTGCCGATATAGCAGAGTTAATTCACAAAATCATGGATGGTGAAGATCCTGATTTGGGATCTCTTTCAAAGGAATTACAGGACTATGCAAAAACAGCAAAGGTAATCCTTGGACATTCTCTGTATTCTGATTCTTGGCTGGAACTGTAATCCGACAGAGTTAATTTAGTTTTAACCAAATGAGGAACCCGGAAAATTTTTCGCGGTTCCTCATTTTTATTATTAAGGAGTAAAACCGTGTCTCAAAATATTACCACACCCGGAGACCTTGAAAGATCCCAGCAGGATCTGTCAATTAAAAGAAATCTTAAAAAAATAAAGCGAAAAATTATTGTCATGAGCGGTAAAGGAGGTGTTGGAAAGAGTACCGTTTCCGCAATGCTGGCCCTGTTATTAGGCAGCAGGGGTAAAAAGGTCGGCCTTATGGATGTTGACCTTCACGGACCAAGCATCCCCAACATGCTGAAAATAAAGGGAGGAGTAAACATAACCGGACCTAATGAGCTTACACCCTTTGAATATTCCGAAAATTTCGGAGTTGTATCCATGGGAATGCTAATGGAAGATCCGGATACTGCTGTTATCTGGCGGGGACCGTTAAAAATAAGCGCCATCAGGCAGTTTATTTCAGATGTAGCATGGGGTGATCTTGATTATCTTATAGTTGATTCTCCTCCGGGTACAGGTGACGAGCCCCTCACGGTCGCGCAGACCATACCTGACGCGGAAGCCCTTATTGTAACTACGCCCCAGGAGATAAGCCTCGCGGATGTCAGGAAATCCATAACCTTCTGTCGACAGGTTGAGATGGACATTCTTGGGGTAGTGGAAAATATGAGCGGCCTGATATGCCCCCATTGCAGTGAAAAAATAAAAGTTTTCGGTGAGGGAGGCGGCAGGAAGATGGCTGAAACCATGAAAGTACCCATGCTTGGTGAAATTCCCTTTGATCCGGAAGTGGTAAAGCATGCCGATGAAAAAGACCTTGGGATTATTCTCGAAAAGAATGATTCGGATATCTATAAAGCCTATGAGGATATAATAGGTAAAATATAAGGAAGATAATTTTATAAAAAAAGAAAGAATTAACCGCAGACGCACGCAGACTCTCGCAGACGTTTTAACTTAATTTTCGCGGAACGACCTGTTCCCCGAAAAGATAACGTTGATTGAAAAGATCAATCCAGAGCTTTCAGCTTTTAAGGTAGTAACCCTTGAGGCCGGACAGGTCGTCCGGCTTCAAAGTTTTTGTGTCTTTAAACGTCTGCGGCTGTCTGAGTGCGTCTGCGGTTAAACAGGTTTTTTAGCTTTTATCCAGCCAGCAATTGAGTGGCATTAAAAATATCTAGCGGTCCAGGTTTGATAACCCTGTTGATTTTTCTTTTATATTGAGTTGTTGACTTATTTAAGGTATCTCTCTTTATAGTAAAGGAACATATCGTATGTCCGAGGAACTTGAATGGCAGACCCGTCGAGACAGGATTAACACCAGGTTAAAAGCCCTGAAACCGTCATGGTATATCGTCAGATATAAAGAGGGGCTGGATACAACAAAGTTGAAAAATCATGCAGTCGAAGAATATCCGACCGCCAACGGACCAGCCGATTATGCCCTTTTTGTCAAAGGAAAGCTCCTTGGAATCATAGAGGCTAAGAAAGTCAAAGTAGGTCCTCAAAACGTCCTTGAGCAAGCCAAACGTTACTCCAAAGGAACTTTTCAAAATGTCGGAAACTGGGACGGCTATCGGGTACCTTTTCTATATGCCTCAAATGGCGAGGTTATCTGGTATATTGATGTACGCAATACCAAAAACATCAGCCGTCAAATAGCCAATTTTCACACGCCTGATGCCCTGGATGATTTTTTCACGGAAGATCCTTCTAAAGGCTTTGATAAACTCATCACAGAGCCTGTCCCTGTTGAAGGATTACGCCCATATCAACAGGAGGCAGTGGAAGCAGTCGAGTCTGCCATTACTAAAGGCAAACGCGCCATGCTGCTTGCCATGGCAACAGGAACAGGAAAAACCTTTACAACCGTCTCTCTTATTTATCGGCTCCTTGAGGCCGGGGCTGTTCGTCGAATCCTGTTTCTGGTGGACCGTCGCGCACTTGCTGCTCAGGCAGTAAGGGAGTTTGCGTCCTTCACAACGCCTTCAGGATCCAAGATTGATAAGGAATACGAGGTATACAGCCAGCGCTTTAAAAAAGATGATTTTGGAGATGATAAGGCATTTGATCCCAGGGTACTTCCCAACGGGTATCTGACATCTCCTCAGGCGACCCACACCTTTGTCTATGTTTCCACTATCCAGAGGATGACCGTCAACCTGTTTGGCTGGGAGAACGCCTTTGCCCAAAATACAGGAGACCCGGATTATGAAGAGGAAGCCAATAAGATTGATATTCCCATCCATGCCTTTGACCTGATCATCGCAGACGAATGTCATCGTGGTTATACTGCAAAGGAGACCGCCACCTGGCGACAGGTCATGGACTATTTTGATTCAATAAAAGTAGGTCTCACTGCCACACCAGCAACTCACACGCTGGCTCTCTTCCGTGAAGTTATTTACCGGTACACAACCGAGCAGGCTATTCAGGACGGATATCTGGTTGATTATGAAGCAGTAAAGATCAACTCCAATATACGAATGAAAGGCGTTTTCCTGAAACCTGGTGAACATGTGGGAATTATCGATACTGAAACAGGGCAGGAGACCTATGATGAACTTGAGGACGAGCGGGAGTATGCCACAAATGATATCGAACAGAAGGTCACAGCCCCTGACAGCAATCGAAAAATTATAAAGGAAGTCGCCGGATATGCCTATAAGCATCAGGAAGAGACCGGCTTTTTCCCGAAGATGCTTATATATGCTGTTAATGACCTGCCTCACACATCTCACTGTGATCAACTTGTACAGATATGTAAGGAGGAGTTCGGTCAGGGTGATGATTTTGTAAAAAAGATCACGGGAAGCCCCAGTGTGGATCGACCCCTGCAAAAAATCCGGGAGTTCCGCAACAGGCCAAACCCGAAAATCGCGGTCACAGTTGATATGCTCACAACCGGAGTGGACATTCCTACCCTGGAGTTCCTGGTCTTTTTAAGACCGGTCAAATCCCGTATCCTCTGGGTACAGATGCTGGGTAGGGGTACACGCTGCTGCCCGGATATCAATAAAGAAAAATTTGTTATATTCGATTGCTTTGACGGCACACTTATCGAGTATTTTAAGGGCACCACGGATTTTCAGGTTGAGGTTCCCCGGAAAGAGCCCTTATCCATTGCCCGGGTCATTGAGAATATATACCAGAATGTTGATCGTGATTATTATGTAAAGGTGCTGAAAAGACGTTTAAGGAGAATCGAACGCACCATGAGCGGCAAGGCACGTGAAGAATTCGCCGCATTTATTCCGGACGGCGATATGGGTAAGTTTGCCGATAAACTCACGGACCTGATTAAAAACGATTTCACTGAGACAATGAAGATCCTTAAAAATAAGACCTTTCAGGAGCTTCTTGTAAACTACCGAAGGGCAAAACGACATTTTGTGGTTGGTTATGATACAGAAGATGATGTCTCATCCGAAGCAGCCTTTCGAAAGGGAAGCGAATATCAGAAACCGGAAGATTATCTGGATGCCTTTGCCCGATTTGTCAGAGAAAACCCTGAGCAGATCGAGGCGATTCGAATACTACTGGACCGGCCCAGGGAATGGCGAACGGATGTGCTTGAGGAATTGAGGCAGAAACTGGCCCAAAAAGATTTTTCCGAAAAAACACTTCAAAGGGTCCATCAATTGGTATATAAAAAAGCCCTTGTCGATATTATCTCCATGGTCAAACATGGGGTCTATGAAGAAGCTCCTTTATTAAACGCCGGGGAGAGGGTGGACATGGCAATGGCCAGGGTTATGGAAGGCAAAACCTTTAATAAGGAACAGCAACAGTGGCTGGATATGATCCGCGAACATATGGTAGAAAACCTGACTATTGAAATGGAAGACTTTGATAATATGCCTGTATTCGAACGTCAGGGAGGCCGCAGCAGGGCTAAAAAGATCTTTGGTGATAAACTTGAGCTGCTGATTCAGGATATCAATTTTGCTGTCGCAGCATAGGGACGGAAAGAAGTTCCGGGCTTATCCAGATATTTAAACAGGAACCTTAAAACCTGCCCGGACTAACAGGATATGAAAAAATCAGAGCTTAATAAAATTATTAAAAAAGGTGAAGACAGCAGGCTCCAGTTCAAGGTAGACGTGCGCAATGCCGACACTCTGGCCGCTGAAATGGTAGCATTCTCAAACAGCGAGGGCGGCCTTATTCTGGTGGGTGTATCTGATTCAGAACCGGACCTGATTAAACTCCTGCAGAATATGAATCTTGCCACTGATGACGGGCATCTGAATCTTGCATGTGTACTGCTTTTTGCCGAACGCCCTGAGTGGATTAAACCCCAGTTTATTGTCAAGGCGATCATGTATCCCGGAAATGAAATCCATGTCAGCGACTATATGGATACAGAAGATTTTTCCGGACCATTACAAAAGATATTTGAAGATTCAATGGCCTTTGTCATGCGCAATCTTCATAAAGTTCAGGCAGGAAGAGGTGTCAATGCCCCCGGCCTGCCCGAAATACCGGAGACTGTTTTTGAAGAGCTTCTGGTGAATGCATTAATCCATAGAGATTATATGGTGAGTGCTACAATCAGACTTTTTATTTTTGATAATCGAATCGAAATAATAAGTCCCGGGCATCTCCCCAATAACCTGACCGTGGAAAAAATAAGGGCAGGAAATTGCAATATTCGTAATCCCATACTTGTCTCATTCATTACAAAAGGCATATTACCCTATCATGGTCTTGGTTCAGGAATTAAACGGGCCCTTGAGAAGTGGCCGGATATTGAATTTAAGGATGATCGCGAAAACTGTCTCTTCACTGTAATAATACATCGAAAACCTTTAGATAATTTAAAAGACATACGAGAAAAGGTCGGAGAAAAGGTCGGAGAAAAATTGACCCGAAACCAGCAATCGATCATTCAGGAAATTTCTAATAATCCTAATATTTCGGCAAGAGAATTAGCTGAAATTGTAGGAATAACCAGCAGAAAAATTGAAGAAAATATTAAAAAATTAAAAAACATGGGAGTTTTAAAACGTATCGGCCCTGCTAAAGGGCATAAGCGCTAACTTGATTCTATTGACAATTACCTTATGATATCATATAGTTCCATCATATCACATGATGGAGGTAAAAAAATGAATGAGGATTGGCCAGTTTTGTTGTCGTTTTTTCCTGATAATT
>JASFHE010000019.1:0-22490 GCA_050123415.1 Desulfobacteraceae bacterium
CTGGTTATAAACGATAAGGTTATCTGTAGCAGGGATTGGTTTGATTCACTCATCCGGCAATTTAAACCAATCCCTGCTACAGATAACCTTATCGTTTATAACCAGGACCGGAAATTACTATGCTCTGATATGGATGGAAACATCCTATGGCAGATAGAAAATCTTATTATCCATAGTAATATATTGATCTCCCAAAAAGGATATACCGGCTATTTCATCCTGAACCCGAATGATTTGCTTCAGTTTAATGTTAATGGTGAATCTTTTTTTGAGATCTGCGATGAACGGATGATAAAGTTTTTTTCCGCGTCGTGGGATGGAAACACTCTGCTGGTTCTTGATTCTGAAAATGAGCTGGTAATGTTTGATAAAAATGCCCAGAGGCTGTGGGAGTATAATTTTGAAAATAAAATAAACCATATAAGACTCTCTCCAAAAGGAGATTTTTTTTTCACGGTTGATAATGATGATGTCCTCTGCGGCTACAGTGTTGATTCTTCCGATAAAAACCGTGAAGATTTTTTTGAGATTTCAGATGATAAAAGAATCCTTGAAAAAGAGGCTATATGGACTATTCGACCAGGCGGATATAACAGGGCAGCGAGTTTAAGTGAACTGACCATCAGCCCTGACGGAACCCTATTCGGCCTTACAGGCCTTGATGGATGTATCTATTTTTATGATGAACAGGGCCGGACCAAATATCAGACATCCTTTACATCAACGGTTAAAGATATGAGGATCAGCGATAGTTCAAGGTATGGATATATTTTTGGCGGCAATGAAATAAGTCTTGTGGATTTTCAGGATGATAAAAAAAAATTCATCCTGTTCGAAAAAAAAATACTGGGAAATCCAATAGTCAATTATCATCAGAAAAAGATTTTTACGATATCAAGGGAAAAAGAGCTGTTAATATATAACTATGAAGGCCGCCTGATAAACACGGTTCCTCTTAATAAAGAATATAAAAAGGGAATAAGCTGTGAAACTCACGGAATAGTCTTATTTTCCGAGCGGGAAATTACAGGTTTTTCAGGAGAAGGAAAATCTTTCTTTAATTATCCCCTTGAAAGTAAAATAGTGGATATATTTTACAATGAACCTCTATTGATTTGCTCTGACAGTAAACACTCTGTTATTAAAATGGATCTCTCCATCCTTAAGGTAAAAAGAAAGTCATTAAAGGTGAAAGAAGGGGGCGTGGGAATCTTTTCGGTCGATCCCCTGTTCATTGTTACCGGAGATAAAAGTCTGTATCATCTTGATTCAGACCTTTCGATAATTTCGGCCTGCGATATAGAATCACCGGATTCTCATTTCTTTTTGGATGAAGACCGGTTATATGAAATAATAAAAAAATATAACGGTTTTTACTGCTGCAATGATAAAAGAGAGATGATATGGCGGTATTCATCTGAAGAGAGAATATTAGAATCGGCGCTGATGCATAATGGTCTGGTTTTCTGTACTGAAGACTCGGTTCGATATCTTGAAATAAGAAAAAAGGAAGAATCCAAAGGGCAGCTATCACAGTATCTGGAGATATAAAATTCAAGAATGAGGAAAAGCATGGACAACCTTCTTAAGGAAATCAGTATATACATCAAGGCCCGATACCCTATAGTATATCTGGTAACATCAGAGGAAAACAGGGCGGAAAAATTACTTGAAAAGGCGGGTGAGATTAATAAAAAGCAATGCTATTTCTGGAGCGCTACGGACGGGTATTATAATACAAACAAGTTCGGAAAAGAGGCTGCTCCTCTGAATGCGTTGAATATTATCACGGATTATACCGATCCCGGAATGTTTATTCTGAAGGATTTTCATCACTACCTTGAAGAACCGTTGATAATAAGAAAGCTCAGGGACATAGTCTCAAACCTTAAGAAAAGTTATAAAACCCTTTTTATTATTTCCCCGGTACTGGTCCTTCCTCCGGGCCTTGAAAAGGATATAACTCCGGTTGATATCCCCTTGCCTTCAACTGATGAAATAAAACAGACCCTGCTCCGTTTGATAAATCCGTTGAAAGAGTCAAAAAAGATAAGCGTCAAACTTGAAGATGAATTATTAGAGAAGGTTGTAAACGCGTCACGTGGACTTACCGAAGGTGAACTGGAAAACCTTTATGCCAAATTAGTTGTAAGCAGCCGTTCGTTTGATGAAGGGGACCTGCCGTTAGTTGTGGCTGAAAAGAAAAAGCTGATAAGAAAGTCAGGGTTGCTTGAATATTATGATTTTTCCGAAAGCATTGATTCTGTCGGTGGACTGGATAAATTAAAGGACTGGCTGAAACAGCGTGGAATGGCATTCACACAAAAGGCCAGGGATTTTGGTCTTCCCGAGCCAAAGGGAATGCTGCTTCTTGGAGTGCAGGGGTGTGGAAAGTCTCTTGCAGCCAAGGCTGCCTCCTCCCTCTGGAGACTGCCGCTCCTAAAACTTGATATGGGGAAAATATTTGATGCCTACCTGGGTTCTTCGGAAAAGAATATCCGTGAGGCCATAAAAATAGCCGAAGCCCTGTCGCCAAATATCCTCTGGCTGGATGAAATAGACAAGGCCTTTTCGGGCATGGGATCAAAGCAGTCAGGGGACTTCGGTGTTTCGGCAAGGGTCTTAGGCACCTTTCTGACCTGGATGCAGGAAAAGACATCACCCGTGTTTGTGCTTGCGACGGCCAACAATATTGAGAACCTTCCGCCTGAACTTCTCAGAAAAGGAAGATTTGATGAAATCTTTTTTGTTGATCTACCAACAGACGATGAGCGGAACAATATCTTTAAAATTCATTTCAATAAAAGAAAACGTAATCCCGACAGTTTCAATATTCCCGGCCTTGTTGAAAAAACAAAAGGGTTTACAGGCGCTGAGATCGAACAATTAATTATATCGGGTCTGTACCGCGCCTTTGCCGAAGACCGGGAGATTGAAGACAAAGATATCTTTAACGAGATAGAAGAGACTGTTCCCTTATCAGTAACCTACAAAGAACATATTGCCTCTCTCAGAAAATGGGCTGAGAACAGGGCAAGGGCTGCAACATAATTTTGTTAAGTTACATCCAGTCATGCCGATCATCAACAACTCCCATCATATTGAAAGAAGATATTAATCAATGCATAACATGAAAAAGGATATCAAAATGATAGTGAGTAAAAAGCGCCCAAGCACCCCCATAGGAGTTGAAGAGACAAAAAAATATGCTGCCCTCACTTAATCTTATATTAATGATTCAAGTTAATTAAAGCTTTGCCGATAAAATAATAATAAATTTCAAATAAATTGATTTTATTATGATTTAAACTTAGACCTTTTTCTGATTTTCATGCTGTCGCTGTATTAAAACAATGGTCTCTATTACCCTGAAGGGAGAAAGAATTTGAGTTTAACAATAAATGAGTGGATCGAGTCAGGAAAAAACCTCCCGGTTTTATCCGGTTCAATAACAAAGTTGATGAGCCTCACTCAAAACGATGAATCAAGTATTTCTCAAATCGCTGACATAATAAAAAAGGATGTTGGCTTATCCGCAGCTATACTAAGAATCACAAATTCATCGGCATTTGGATTATTAAGAACAGTAACTTCAATAGATCAAGCGGTTATACTTCTCGGATTTAAATCCGTTCGGAACATTGCAATCGCTGTTGGCATAGTCGATTCATTTTCACCCTCCGAAGGATCTGATTTATCCAAAATATGGCAGAGATCTCTTTTAACAGGCATTGCAGCTTGTGAATTATGCTCATTAAGCAATAACATCAACCATGATGACGCCTTCACCAATGGCCTTTTACATGACATAGGATTGATAGCCCTATATGCATATAATAATGACCTGGCTTCTCAATTGATTAAAAAAATGGAAACATGTGGCAGAGTATCTCTTGCAGAGGAGAAAGATATTTTTGGTTCTGATCATGTAGAGGTTGGCATGCTTTTAGCTGAGAAATGGGAATTGCCGGCGGGAATTAAATTTTCAATTCAACATCATCATGATGAACCGAACCTGGAATCTCCAACTTTAAAAAAGAGGGATCGATCCTCAATCTACTATTTGAGTTCATTGGTTGGTGACATTTTTTATTTAGGCAAAAAGGATGTGACTATTAAAAACTTTATGAATATGAGCCACGAATTAATGGGAATTGAGGCTGATAAAGTAGAAAATTTACTCCGTAACACTAATCCACAGCTTGTGGAAATTGCGTCTTATTTTAATATCGAGGTCGAATCGGGAAAGACATACGAACAGATATTATGTGAGGCGAATGAAGAAATTTTAAATATTACTATTTCAAGTGAGGCGGCAAAGCATCATTTAAAAGAAGCATTTAACCGGGAAAAGAACCTTGCCAAAAAACTGGAAGAAAAAAATCAGGATCTTAAAATTTTAGCCAGTAAAGATGCCCTTACCGGGCTTTACAACAGACAATTTCTTGATGAAATACTGGAAAAAGAATGGCATAGATCAGAACGTCATATTCACCCGCTTTCCATGGCAATGGTCGATATTGACGATTTTAAAAAAATAAACGACACCTATGGGCATAAAGCTGGCGACGCTGTATTAGTAAAAATAGCGGAAGCATTTACTAAAAACATAAGAAAAAATGATTTCGTTGCCAGATATGGGGGCGAGGAATTTGCTTTTATCTTTCCTGAGACAGATCTTAAAGGTGCCTGTCAAATAACAAAAATAATCAATCACTTTGTTCAGGATCTTGATATCTCTTTTGTTGGGGACAAAGTGAATTCCTTAAGTATAAGTTGTGGTGTTTCCACTTCTTATCCTTCTGAGCCAGGAGATAGTGTGGATGAACTGATTAAGAGGGCTGATGATGCACTATACGAGGCAAAAAGATCCGGGAAAAACAGAGTGAAAATTAAGAATAATTAATATGTCAGATATCTTCCAATTCTATCTGATACAATCCTCAAAAGTAAGCCTGAAACCAAAATTTATCTTTTCTATCTTGTTATTATGTCCTGCCTTTTTTTATCCCGGACGGGGTATCATGTCCTTCGCTTTGCAATAACACGGCATTAGTGGCTGCCGACAGGTTGCTGAATATGATCGGCTTCATTATGATTTTGTTTATACCCTTTTGCTCCAGCATAGATTCGGTTAAATCAAAGCTGTAACCGGTACAGAGTATAACAGGAATATCAGGTCTTATCTTTTTCAGTTTCTTTGAAAACTCAAAACCTGTCATTTCGGGCATTGTCATATCAGTTAACACCAGATCAAAGTTTTCCGGTTGGGTCTTAAATATTTCAAGGGCATTTGTACTGCTTGTTGTAGTTACAGCGTCATATCCGAATATTGAAGAAAGTATGTTATTGAAGTCATGGGCTATTCCACCTGCCAGGGTGCCTATGCTTTCCATTTTTTGTGCCTTTCGGAGTTGTGATTCAAGTCCTTTTGTTATATTGATATCAACCAGAACGCCGCGCAGGCCAATTGCGTGACCATTTTCAATTGTGGGCCGGGAAGATGTTCGAACCCAGGTTGTTTCTCCTGACTTTTTAATTATTCTGTATTCATGGGGATCTCTTCTACCGGTCAGTGTCTCTTTAAAAGCCCTGTTGATTTTTGGAAGATCTTCCATATAAATAAAGTCAGAATACATTCTGCCGATCACTTCATCGGGACGGTACCCGGCTACAGCTTCCATAGTTGGACTGATGTATGTAATTACTCCTTTCTCATCGGTAGTAAAAATCACATCATTTATGTTCTCTACGAGATCCCGGTATTTCATTTCGCTGACTTTTAAATCATAAAAGGATTGTCTCAGTTGATTTGCCATTTTATTAACACCTGCTGCCAGGTCACCAAGCTCGTCTTTTCTGTTAACAGGTATCTGTTTATCCAGAGAGCCTTCACCAATATCCTTTACACCCATCCGGAGGTTCTTCAGCGGATTAGTGATGTAAAAATACACAATCAGCCAGAGAAACAAAATTAGTAAAACAGAGTTCAGCAATCCGGTAAAGAACGGAAGCCTTGCATTTCTTAACAGTGGTTCGATTAATACGGCCGTACTTATCCTGACCGAGAGTTCACCGAAATCAGGTTCATTTGTTCGGGGATTAGTTAATGGTAAAACAATGATTTCATCTCCTGTATTAAGCAGTTTTACAATAGTATTGCTGATATTTGAGGAGTGGTTTTCTTTTTTTGCTACTGCCAGTGTAATACTGACCAAACCGACATATAAAGCCGTTTTTATACCAATTTTTGAAAGAAGAAATCTACGCATTATAAACTCGTTTTATTCCTTAAAGTAGATACTGGGCTTTACATATTTAAACCTGTGGACCAGGTTATTAAGGCTTTCCGCGCCGCCAATTATTAAATAACCCTTTTCTCTGATAACATTATAAAACTTATCTACGATCCTAGCTTTTGTCTGGTTATCAAAATAAATAAAGACATTTCTGCAGAAAACCACATCATATTCCTGTTGAGGAACAGGATCGGTTGTCAGATTAAATCGCCTGAATTTAACCATCTGCTTTAGTTCGTCTTTTACACGTATATGGTCTTCCCACCTGCCTTGCCCTTTCTGGAAATACTTCTTTAATAAATGCATGGGCATGGATTTAGCCCTTTCCTTGGGATATATTCCGTCCTGGCCCATTCGAAGGACATGGGTTGAAATATCCGTAGCTTCAATCCGGGGTCTAAATCCGTTTTCCAGACAGTGTATGGCTATTGAATAGGGTTCTTCACCACTTGACGAAGCGGCACACCATATCCTGAGATGCTGCGGTTCGAGAATGTCGAAGTGGTGGCTTTCACGGAAAAAGAATGTATGGTTGGTGGATATGGCATTGAGGAAAGAAATACGCTCCTGGTCATCTTCTTTTATGAGTTTGAGGTATTCATCAGGACTGTTAATGCCGGTCTTGCGCAGACGTTTTGACAAGCGGGCTGAAAGGAGCTGCTGTTTGCCCTCATGGAGGAAAATTCCGCATTCATGGTACACAAGTTCGCTGTAACTTTTAAATTGCCGTTGTGTGAGTTCCATAATATTTATATAAGGCCCGGAGCCCTGATTTCTCCAGGCAGTTTTTCCTTATCTATGGGCTTGGTTATATAACCAATGGCACCCCTGTTTTATTAATAATTAAACTTTACAAATCATATCAAGCGCCTGGGAAGCGATTTGACCTATGCTCACCACCCTGTCTACGGCATCCAGCTTGATTGCCTCTTTTGGCATTCCGAAAACAACGCAGCTCTTTTCATCCTGTGCCAGGGTTGATGCGCCGGCCTGCTTCATCTTGAGCATTCCTTCAGCCCCGTCGGCACCCATGCCGGTCATTATAATACCCAGGGCGTTCGCTCCGGCATAATCAGCTACGGATTTAAAAAGCACATCAACGGCAGGTCTCTGATGATGGACCAGGGGTCCTTTTTTCACCTGCACATAGTATCTTGCGCCGCTCCTTTTCAACAGCATGTGAAAATTACCGGGCGCAATCAATGCCCTCCCATTGGATATCGAATCACCGTCTTTCGCTTCCTTGACACTTATTTCACAAAGGGTGTCCAGTCTGTCGGCAAAGGACGCTGTAAACTGGGCCGGCATATGCTGGACAATCACTATTCCCGGAGAATTAGGCGGCATGGCTGTCAGCACTTTTTTAATTGCTTCCGTTCCTCCGGTTGAGGCGCCAATGGCTATTATTTTATTTGTTGTGGCCGAAAGGGCACGGGAAGAAATGAGGTTTCTGTCCTCTGTACTCTCCTGCGTACTGACCTGCCTGCTTCTGTCAACCGATACATGGGCTACAGCCCGGATCTTATCGGCCAGCTGGATACTCATATTCCCGACAGAATATGAAGCTGATGGTTTTGAGATAACTTCAAGTGCGCCTTCGGATAGTGCCTCCATCGCAAGTTTTCCGCCCTTCTCTGTAAGGGAGCTGACTATTATCACAGGCATGGGATAGTATCGCATTAACTTCCTCAGAAAGGTTATTCCGTCCATACGCGGCATTTCTATATCAAGTGTAATAACATCCGGTTTTAGCCTGACGATTTTGTCCCTTGCCACATATGGGTCCGGCGCTGTGCCTACAACCTGAATGCCCCTTTCTTTTGATAATTCTTCGGAAAATACTTTACGTACAACAGCTGAATCATCAACTACCAGGACTTTTATATCAGTGTTCATTATACCTCTATATCCTGTTAAGGACTGCCTGCTCGAAATTATTAAGAATTTACTACAAGTTTCAGGACCATGTGGTCCTCCGGAGTATTTACATCTATGGTAATTTCATTCCCGGAATTACCGGTTCTTAAGGTATCCTTGAGAATTAACCTTGGTATCCCGAGATTAAAGACAGCCTTGTCATCATAAAGTGCGAATGTATTTCCTGCCATCATGTTTATTACTTCCCTCAGGGTTTCTCTCACATCATCTGTGGATATGTCCTTTTTATCCTTTCCTAAAAAATCGGCTGTAATAGTGCCGGCAAAACTCTCCGGGACATAAAATAAAAAATATCCTGAAAGATGCCCTGTAAACTCCAGCCTGCTGCACAGCATATCGTACATTTCTGCCTGGCTGTCAGCCCCCTGGTGCTCGTGTAATTCCAGAGGCAGATAAAACATCTTTTCCAGGACATTAGAAATCGAGTTCTTCATTGCTGTCATTAGAGAATTCCTGTCCATCTTCTTCTCCTAAAAAATTGTTGAGTTTTTGTCTTATTTCTTCCGGGGTAAAAGGTTTCTGTATATACCCTGCGGCTCCTTTTTCTAGAAATTCTTTCACCCTTGTGGTACTTCCCTCAGTGGTAACGAATACTACGGGAATGTCTTTTAAGGTTTCATCATCCTTTATCTCACCTATAAGCTGGAGGCCGTCCATGTTCGGCATATTGTAATCGGTCAGTACAAGATCGATCCAGTTTTCCTTCAGGACTTCAAGCGCCATCCTGCCATCCGAGGCATCATGGAATATCCCGCTCTTGAAACCCGAAGCCTTAATGGTCTTTTTTATTACTGACCTCATGGGTGATGAGTCATCAACAATTAATATATTGTACGCCATTTTATTCGCTCCTAACCTCCAAGTAATTCATCCACTTTTTTAATCTTTTCAGAGGATTCTATTATTATTTCCTGAAAGTCCTTTTCCGTAAATTTCAATTCACTCATGACATCTTTGTGAAATCTGTATGCCAGGCCATCGGCTCCTATACCCATGCCCATCATCATGCAAAGGATATCTGCCATGTAAATGATTGATGCCTCATGGGGGGCCTCTCTGGCTTCCCTGGGCCTGTGATGGTGTTTTATGATGTCCACCATCTTTGAATTAAATCCCCAATTTTTTGCAACAAGGGCACCCAGTTGAGCATGATCGATGCCCAGGACTTTTTTTTCCGCCTCCCCGAAACTGTACCCTTTATCCGATACAAGGGTTTTTATTTTATCAAATTCCTCTGCTACGTACTGGCTCAGGATTACCTTCCCGATGTCTTTAAGCAGGGCAGCCGTAAAAAGAAAATGGCTGTTTTCAATGCCTTCCTTTTCCGCAAGTTCCTGAGAAATCAGAGCTGATGTGACAGCTGCCTTCCATAAATTCCCGTCTTCAAGGTCATAGCCTTTCTGCCCCTTTTTAAAATTATCGGAACTGCTGCCCATAAGTACAATATCAACAACCTGCTGCAGTCCCAGGTACATGATTGCCTTATGAACGGAATCCACCTCTCCGGGCAGGCTGTAGTAGGATGAATTACACACCTTAAGTAAGGTAGCGGTTAACGCCTGATCATATTTAATGATCTCGGAGATCTCGTTCATTGAACTGTTCGGATCGGAGACAGCGGCCATGATTTTATGCATAACCCTGGGGACAGGCTTAAGCTTGTCAATGTCATTGACTATGGTTTCGATACTACTCATATTTCTATCTCTCCTACACCTGATATCTTCAGCATAACCTTCCCGCTTTTTACATCCAGCTTTACGGTCCTGTTGCAGTTGCCGCCAGTGTCTTCATGGTCTATGAGGACATTATTTCTCCAGAACATCTTTTTTGCCGCGATAATGTTCCTCTTGCCTATATTAAAGAAACCGTCCTGGTCCAGCACCTGTGATCCACCTGCTACAACTACCTTCATCCTCTGTTTCTTCGCTCCCAGTTTATAGGTGGCCTTAAACAGAGATGGTATTCCGGTATCACAAAACATGAACGGATTTCTTTTTGCCTTTTCAAAATCAAGCTCCGATTCAGGAAGCATGAAGTGCAGGATCCCGCCAACCCGCACAACAGGATCATAAATCGTAACTCCAATACATGATCCTAAAGAATAGGTAATGATCGTTGATTCAGGATCATCGCTGACACTCATATCTGAAACACCTACTACTATCTTCACTATAACGCCTCTTCAGTAAAAAACCTGTTAGCTGTTTTTTGCCACATCCAGTATCCCCGCCATATCGAGGATAAGGCCGACTCTTCCGTCTCCCATGATTGCTCCTCCGGCAATTCCTTTTGTGTTTTTAAGCCCTTCACCAAGGCTTTTGATGACAACCTCTTCTTTACCAAGAAGTTCATCTATCAGCAGGCAGCATTTTTCCCCTTCGCTTTCTACCGCCACAACCAGACTTTCCCATGGATTGACAGTATCTTCATTTATTCCGAAAAGTCTTGACAGCCTGATCATCTTGATAAGGTTACCGCGCAGCAGTATCATCTCACCCTTTCCTTCAACAGTGGCATACTGTTCCTTTTCCGGCCTGAATGACTCAAGGATGGACAGTGCCGGAATGATATATCTTTCACTGCCAACCCTTACCAGCATCCCTTCGATTATCGCCAGTGTCAGGGGAAGGCTGATAATAAACGTGGACCCATGACCTTCTCTTGAAATGATCTCCACACGGCCTCTCAGCTTTTCTATTGCTTTTTTTACCACATCCATCCCAACACCGCGTCCGGATATATCGGTTACTGTTTCTGCGGTAGAAAATCCGGGATGGAATATCAGGTTATGGATGTCCGAATCAGTCATCTTGCTGGCATCGGTGATAAGGTTGTTTGCCAGCGCCTTTTTAATTATCTTTTCTTTGCTTAATCCCCTTCCGTCGTCCGAGATCTCAATAATAATGTTACCGCCCCGCTGATATGCTTTAAGTGATATGACTCCTTTTTCCCTTTTTCCGGCTTCTGATCTCTGCTCAGGGCTTTCAATACCGTGATCAACAGAATTACGAATCATGTGAACCATTGGTTCATATAATTCTTCTACTACATTCCTGTCGATTTCAGTGTCTTCACCTGCCATTGTGAGGTCAACTTCCTTGTGAGAATTTTTTGACAGGTCCCTTACCAGCCTGATCATTTTCTGGAAGGTGTTTTTTATGGGGACCATGCGCATGGACATGGCGGTTCTCTGGAGACTGGATGTAATCTGGTTCAACTGATTGATATTCTGAAACAGTTTCTGGTCCTTGCCTGCCAGGATGCTCTGACTTTGCCTCAGCATGGCCTGGATTATTACTAGTTCACCAGTAAGGTCGACCAGGTTATCGAGTTTTTGTGTATCGACCTTGACCTGGAGTTCAATATGTTTTTTCCCGAATTTTTTCTGGTCACGGAGGGCGGATACAATCTCCTTTGTTTCGGTGATATTCTCCTTTAAAAGGATTTCTCCCAGACGTTTTTCAGGTGTTTCTTTCTGTTGTTCAAGACCTGTTTCGAGTTCGTTCTGCGTAATTGCGCCTTTATCCACAAGGAGCTTACCAATGGGTTTGTCAGCTACTGCTTCCTTCAGCCTGTTTATTTCATCAAGCCTGTTTTTTAATGGTGTAATATCCGGAAACGCAATAGTTGAAGACGCTCCTTCAAGTTTTTTCCTGCATTCATCAATCATCCTCTTGAGCATGTCCACTGTTTCAAGGATGATATCTATGATCTGGCTGTCAACTCTTATTTCACCTTCTCTTGCCTTAACCAGAAGGTTTTCCGCGCTGTGTGACAGCCGATTGATTCCGGTTAAATTCATAAAACCTGAAACACCTTTTATTGTATGGAAAGGGCGGAAGATACTGTTTATGGTATCAGCATCAGTCGGGTCCTGTTCAAGATCTATAATGCTTACCTCAATAGATGCCAGATTATCTGTGGCCTCTACTATAAAGTCATTGAGGATGTCTATATCCTCCGTGTCCATTGCCTGTTCAATAAAATCCCTGTCCATTTCACCGGCTGATTCAGTATCTTTGACTTCCTCTTTTAGTATCCCGGAGATATCTACTCCCAGGTTGGTTAAACATAACGAAATATCACCTTTATAAATTTTGTTTTTTGACAGAGCGTGACAGATACCCTGAAGACATTCTATTCCCTCTTCCAGTGGCGCCGGATCATCTGTCTCATCCAGTATCAGTTTTTCGATATATAAATTTAGGCCATCAAGAATATCATTAAAATTACTGTCATCGAAAATCCTGGGCTTGTTTTCCAGTTCCTTTAGAGATTTCCTTATGTTGCCCAGAGCCTGGACGTCACCTTTTTCTATTGTTAAAACCTCAAGGGCGACTTTATCTATAATATCTTCTATCTTTTTCTGGGATACAGGCATTATCTATATGCTCCTTATTCGAATAATTCGAACTTACAGGTTTAAGGTAGAAATAGTTATCTATTTAAACACCTTATTTAATTTTTCCTTTACAGTATCTGCTGTAAAGGGCTTTATAATATAATTTGATACACCTGCATCAACAGCCTCTATAACATTGGCCTTCTGTCCTTCGGCAGTTACCATGATAAAGGGGATATCTTTCAGTTTATCTTTACTTCTTACATACTTTAAAAAATCCAGACCGGTCATGTTCGGCATATTCCAGTCACAGAATATCAAATCCACATCATCTTTCTTAAGTTTCTCTATCGCATCTTTTCCATCTTCTGCTTCGATAAAGTTATTAAATCCTATGACCTTAAGGGCTTTTTTCAGGATACGCCTCATGGTAGAAAAATCATCCACCAGTAAAACATTCATATCCATATCCATTTTCCATTCCTCCGCTTATATGTCTTTCTCAGCCTTCAAGGCAGACTTCAATCGTGAACTCACCATGTTCTGTCTCAAAAGGGACTGCCAGTATTTTTTCATCGGTAATATGGGATATGGTATGATTCTTTCCCATAATAACTGTCGGTATAGCGGCCTTCAGGTTTTTGCCCTGAATCTCAAGCAATTGTCTGGCACGGCCTGATATCATATTCGCAATTTCACCTACCGCGTCTTTTACCTCATCGTCCAAATCGGTCATCTCTTCTCCAAACATTTCCGATACCAGCGGCAGGATTATATTTTCAGTGAAGGCGACGGATATGGATCCTTCGAGATCCCCGCTTAAACCGATTATACTGGACACATCTCCCCTGGCGGCTTTGTCTTCTTTTATATAGATTTTTTTACTTTCGACCTTCATACTCGATATACTTTCGAGCACAAAAATAGTTGCTTCTATAAATGGGTTTATATATTCAACATTCATAATCTGAACCTTTAGTTATTTTATTTATTGTTCTTAATCCTGATATTTTCCCGTTTTTTATAATGTCTATTCATCGCCATAAATGACATCCGTACAATCAGTACATATACTGTGTAAAATTTCCACACCGGTATGTTCCTTTACCTGCTGAAATAGTCTTGTCCCCAATCTCTTCTCTATTGTAAATCCCAGGTAATCATTCGGGGAGTAGCCGTTTATCTTTTTTAAAAATGTTATCTTCTAAAAATCTTTGAAATCATCTTCATCCAGAGGAATCACATCTTCCGGTCTCCTGCCCGTCTGATGCTCCTTTTCTTTCACTTTATGCTTAATTAAAGAACTTAAACCTTTGTCAGCCTGGAAAAAGGTAGACGGTCTTTTCTTAATGACCTGATTTATACTTCTTTTTTCTTCCTGTCTGCCTACCATGAGTACCAGTTCATTAACCATGTTTTTCATCTGTTCGGCCTGGGCGTTCATCTCTTCAGACGCAGATGCCGATTCTTCGGCATTGGCGGCGTTTTGCTGAACAACCTTGTCCATATCTGCAACTGCAGTGTTAACCTGATCGATCCCCTGTGACTGCTCATTGGATGCAGCAGCTATTTCAGCAACCAGTCCAGCTACCTTGGTGGCTGATTCCACTACAAGCTCGAAAGAATCATTCGTTTCTGTAACAAGATCTGAACCATGATTAATTTTCTTTACTGTACCTTCAATTAAATCTGCTGTATTTTTTGCAGCTTCAGCAGCCCGCATGGCAAGATTCCTTACCTCGTCGGCAACAACAGCAAAACCGGCCCCTGCTTCCCCCGCCCTTGCGGCCTCAACTGCCGCGTTAAGGGCAAGCAGATTTGTCTGGAACGCTATCTCATCAATAGTTTTAATAATCTTTGATGTTTCTTCACTTGCTTTCGAGATATCTTCCATGGATCCTGTCAACTGAGTCATTGAATTGTTTGCCTGAGTCACAACCTGCTCAGCTTCCTTCATCAAATTGTTTGCCTGGTTGGCGTTATCAGCATTCTGCTTGGTCATGGCAGCCATTTCCTCAAGAGAGGATGATGTTTCTTCAATGGACGCGGCCTGTTCGGATGATCCCTCTGCCAGTTGCTGACTGGATGAAGATACTTGTCCGGCAGCAGAAACAACCTGTTCTGCCCCATTGTTCAATCCTTCGATAATGCGATTGATCGGTTTGGTGATGACTCGTATCAGGATAAAACTTAAAAATCCGCCTACTATAAAAGCGATTACAGTAATAATGCCTGAAGATATTTTAGCCTGAGATCCCTGGGATATCATATCTTCTCTGGATGATTCCTTAATCCTGTTCAGTTCAGCGGACAGGTCCTCCATCTTTTCCTGTGTGGTGTTGATCGCCGGCAGAGTTTTTGATTGAAATATTTGGCGAGCCTCGTCCTGTGCCTTACCCAGATCCGCTTCCATCTTCTCAACCTGGTCAAAAAGGGTTGCCACATTATTAAGCTCGGCACTTGTTATTTCTGAATAGATTCTGACCTTTTCTTTTGGATTTTTTTCGGAATCGATCTTTTCAGCAGACTCGTGAAGCTTTACATGATGATCCTCAACCTCGCTGATGATAGAGGCAAATTCTGGCCACTCTGCTTTAAGCTTTCGGCATTCTTCACTTAAAAGCCATTGCCCGAATCCGCATCTGGCAGGATCCAACTGTACATTGACCTTCTTATTATTCAACAGGGAATCAGAAAGACTGGCCGCCCAGCGTCTGTGATCATCCAGACGGGCCGCGAGGGTATTGGCCAGGCCAGGATGGTTCTTTTTCCAGACTTCCTTTATGAGTCTGCCTGACTCATGAAGATGTTGATGAGGAGTTTTGATCTCATTTAGAAGAGACGCAAGTTCATGATTACTTTTTGCCATCTTTTCACCCTCTTCTCCATACAGGAATTTACCCAGTCCACAACTGGTATGATCCAGCTGCACATCAATGGTGGGTTCATTATTAACAAACAGGTCCTGAACCTTTCCGAGCCATTTAAGGTGGTCTACTTCTTTTTCTATCATAAAAGTATTATAATTCGCGGAATCTGCATAATTGCTATTTGAAGAAAGCATCTTTCCGATGGAACGGTAAGAGATTCCAGCTACAATCAGAATCGCAAAAAGCAATAGACCGGTTAAACACCATAATTTTGTTCCGAGTTTCATATTTTTATACATTTGTAATTCCTTCTTTCTGTTAGTTTTATCTATCTGTAATGGCACGTTTTTGGTTAGCAATTAATGTCAGGTAGCATGCTTTACTCACTGATTAGATAAACGACACTAATGCTGTAAACCAGATACTATGCCGCGTCTTCCAGTTCCTGGATTTCTCTTCTGCTCAGGACCCTGTCAATATCCAGAAGTATCTTTACTCTGCCCTCTGTTTTTGCCATGCCCAGGATGTAGTCAGTTTTAAGCTGGGTTCCGAAAGTAGGAGTATCTTCGATATCATCACTTTTAATGTTCAGTACTTCCGATACTGAATCCACAACAATACCGATCATAATTGTACTGGACTCTCCTTCAATTTCCACGACAACGATGCATGTCCTGTCATCATATTCAATCCTGTCCATACCGAACCTCAATCTAAGGTCCACAACCGGTATCACCTTGCCTCGAAGGTTTATTACCCCCTTAACAAATTCGGGTGTCTGTGGCACTGTCGTGATGGACATCATGCCGATGATCTCTTTTACCTTTAAGATTCCTATTCCGTAATCTTCTTCAGCAAGTGTAAAGGTAAGGTATTTTCCTTCCCTGTCTTTTATTGCCTTTACTTCCTCGTCGATTTTTTCCGGGGATTCAGTCATTTTATTCTCCCTTCCTGTTCGCTTTTTTCTTCAATGATATATGGTCTATAATTGAACGAATTTCATCAAACTCCAGCGGCTTTACCGCGTAATAAAGAATACGTTGATCTCTGATTTCCTGTTCCCTCTCGCGATTATTGTTGTTAGTCATTGTGACAATGTTCACGTCATCAGCAAGAGTTCTTATCTTTGATATTATTTTGATTCGGCCTCCATCGGTTAGATCAACATCCAGTACAACCAGATCAAAACGGGTTTTCGATAATTTTTGCAGGGCCTCAGTATAGTTACCGGCAATAAGAACTCTGTGTCCCAGACGTTCGATATCTTTTTCCAGATCGCTGCCCGTTTCTTTTTTATCAACAATAAGTATGGTGAGTTTGTCTCTATCTGCTTCATTATTGATTTCAGTCTTCATTATGGTATCTGAATTTCCCATGTTTCTTCCTCATGGTATTAATATTAAATCTCTAACTGTTGAGACTTTCATTCATGACAAATTAAAGTCTTATGGGAGAATTATAACTCAATAATCGTGCCAGTGTTTCCTGACAGACTGTATCATGCTGATATTGCAAGGATTATCTGTGGCCTGGTTCTCTGGTGGAGCGTTGCTCAGAGGAGCCTTGATGAGAACGGAATTTCTCATATATGATAAATATACTTTGCAACTAATTGATATAACTATCTAAAATGATATTGAGAAAAAGAATGGTCAATGCGGGAATAAATTTTCCCGTTATTTAATCGCAGAAGAGATAAGGTGACTTTTTACGAATCGAAAAGATTAAGCCAAAAAGGATCTTCCGGAAAAGTTCCATCTTTCTTAATTTTGGGAATATCTTTTCTCAAAAAAACCTTTGATTTCCCAACACTAAATTAACTAATCATATTAGATAGATATCATATATATCTTTCAGTTTTGGGAAATCAATTGCCCGGCAGCAACCTGTATCAAAAGTGTACCTATTATATCTACCCCTGCTAAAAGACCGTAATATCAATAGGATCCAGGCTGGCGTGCATTTTGGCACAACTTTTGAACTATAATTCAGTAATAAAATTGTTTTTTTTATTCGTAGAGTTATTACCCGGCAACCTGATTTTAACGGGCACTTAAAGAAATAGAAATAATAAAGGAATTAGTTATGAAAAAAAGATCTCTCAGTTTTAAACTTTTTTCGGGCGGTATCCTGGTTGTATTGATTCCCATTCTGGTTATAGGAATTTTTTCAGTAACCAGGGCATCAAGGTCTCTGAAACACCTTTCAGAGGAACAAACGGTCAATCTTGCAAAAGACCTGGCTAATATGACCCAGCTGGTTCTTCAGGAGGAAGTAAAGCTGGTAAAAGAATTAAGTATAACAGACACCACACTAAAAGCCTTTACAGATACAGGTTCTGGCAGAGCCGGGTCCGGCATCGATGCGTTGAGTTCCATGCTTGCCCGGGCAAGGAAACAACGCGAAAAAGACTATGAATCAATCCTGGTGACCGATGTTAACGGTACTGTAATTGTCGATGGAAATAACGGGGAATATAAGGGTGTTTCCATGGCAGACAGGGAGTATTTCAGGACCGCAAAACAGGGAAAGGCGAATGTATCCGATCCGGTAGAATCAAAACTTACCGGAAAACCGATAGCCCCGGTGTGTGCGCCGATATTCTCTCCTGACGGCAAATTCCTGGGCACCATTATCAATGTGATGAAAATGGATTTTCTGTCGGAAAAGATAACGTCAGTCAAGGTTGGTAAGACCGGGTATCCTTTTATGACAGATAAAACCGGGCTGGCCATAGCGCATCCAGATGAAAAGCATGTTTTAAAAACCAATTTTACAGAGCTTAAAGGGATGGAGAGTATTCTGGAGCGGATGCTGGCCCAGAAAACCGGTGTGGAATCCTATAATTTTGAAGGTATTCACAAAATCGCGGGTTTCGCTCCTGTGCCAATGACAGGATGGAGTATCGGAGTTACACAACCTGCTAATGAATTTTTAGATGCAGTTTCTTCTATTCGCAACATTATTATACTGGTTGGCGGTATATTTTTAGGCATTACCATAATTCTTGTAGTAATCTTTTCCCGCGGTATCAGCAGACCAATAATGGGCGCGGTTGAATCGCTAACCCAGGGGGCAGACCAGGTTACTGCCGCGTCCGGGCAGGTATCTGCTTCCAGCCAGTCTCTGGCAGAAGGAGCTTCCGAACAGGCGGCATCCATTGAAGAGACATCATCATCCCTGGAGGAGATATCTTCAATGACCAAACAGAGTGCTGATAATGCAAACCAGGCCAACAGGCTGATGGATGAAACAAAACAGATAGTCGGCGAGGCCAATGACTCCATGAGCAGAATGAATACATCCATGGAAGAGATTACCAGGGCCAGTGAAGAGACATCCAAGATTATCAAGACCATTGACGAAATAGCCTTTCAAACGAACCTGCTTGCCCTTAATGCTGCGGTTGAGGCAGCCAGGGCAGGAGAGGCAGGGGCCGGCTTTGCCGTAGTGGCTGACGAGGTTAGAAATCTGGCAATGAGAGCAGCAGAGGCAGCTAAAAATACTTCGGAGCTTATTGAAAGTACGACAAAAAAGGTTAAGGATGGCTCTGAACTGGTTGGAGATACAAACGAAGCCTTTTCCCGTGTAAAAGAAAGTGCTTCAAAAGTGGCTGAGCTTGTCAGTGAAATCGCAGCTGCTTCTAATGAACAGGCCCAGGGAATAGAACAGATTAATACAGCAATAAGCGAAATGGACAAGGTCGTTCAGCAGAACGCGGCCAATGCCGAGGAGTCCGCATCTGCATCGGAAGAAATGAATGCCCAGGCAGAACAGATGAAGGAAATGATGTCTGAACTCGCATCTATTGTAGGGGGAGGATCAAAAAATGTGAGTTATGGCCAGGTAAACAGGCTAGGGAATGATGCTGAAAGGACTTATAGAGCCAATACTAACAATCAGGGAAAATCTGGAAAACGTATAGCGGCGATTAATAAATCACATGAAATTACACCCGAGCAGGTAATTCCCTTTGATGAACAGGATTTCAAAGATTTTTAGAATTGGATTAAGCATTCAAGGATCTTCTCAATCTTATTAAATAGTGCCCATCCAAAAAGCTAAAGTTTTTGTTCGGAAGCTGTCAGCACTCAGCGTTCAGTTTTTAGCAAAAAGCTTTTTAAATAAAGACTTAGCTGATGGCTGATAGCTGAACGCTGAAAGCTCCATCCAGAAATTGGCTCTTTCTGGATGGAGGGTATCTGAACAGACTCAAAGGTTTTTATAAGATAGCGCAGCTATTTCAATTCAAGATCATATTTTTTCATTTTATTAAATAAGGTCCTGCGATTAACGTCCAGAACTTCCGCTACCTTGCTTTTATGCCAGTTATATTCATCCAGGTATTTTTTTAGCAGTTTTTTTTCAAATACCTCAACAGCTTTATTGAGAGTGAGGTCTTTGACCTCAATTTCATCATCAAACGGTGTCCCGTTCGCATTATCCTTTAATTCGATACCCATAAAATCAAGTTTTTTAAGGGTGACAAAACGGTGAATTGTATTTTGCAGTTCCCTTACATTTCCCGGCCAGTCATAATTTTGCAGGGATCTTGCTATAGAGGGGGTTATAGACGGCACCTCTTCTTCATCATATTGCTTAATGAAATGATCAACAAGAAGAGGAATATCTTCTTTTCTTTCTCTTAAAGGGGGCAGGTGTACAGGTATAATCTGTATCCGGTAAAAAAAGTCCTGCCGCATAAGCCCCTGGCGGACCAGTTCCTTCAGGTCACGATTGGTTGCCGCAATTATCCGGATATTGGGATTTTTTACTTCTGTGCTTCCGACAGGGGTATATCCGTTTCCTTCAATTGCCCTGAGGAGCTTTATCTGCATGTTAAGGGGTATTTCACCGATCTCATCCAGAAAAAGGGTGCTGCCTTCGGCAATGTCCAGAAAGCCATGTTTGTCTTTAGTGGCCCCGGTAAAGGCGCCCTTCTTGTAACCGAAAAACTCGCTTTCAATCAGGTTTTCGGGTATTGATCCGCAGTTAACATATACGAGCCTTTTATTCTTCCTGTCGCTGTTTTCATGTATTGCCCTGGCTATCAGTTCTTTTCCTGTTCCTGATTCACCATAAATAATAACACCGGCATCAGATGCCGAAGCATTAATAATGTTTTCATAAACCTCCTGCATGGGTGTGCTTTTTCCGATAATATTGCCAAATTTATATCTGTCGGACATTGATGCCCTTAACCGCATATTTTCCTTGCGCAGGTATTCTTCCCTTTCCTGAAGATCAAGCATTTTCTTTTTCCGTTCAGTGATGTCATACAGAATAATCTGGCACTCTTTTAAATCACCCCTGCGATCCGTAATGGGCGATTTTATGGCATAATACCATCTTCCATCCCGCCGGCTTTGTATTTCCGTCTCCAAACCGTGTTCATACTCAACACTCCAGGGTGAGTCTGATTCAAGGCCAAGTACTGCTTCGTAGTAGACTTCTCCGGTGGCATCATGTCCGAGATATTTGAGAAGGGCCGGATTTATATAGGTGATCTTCTGGTCTTTGTCACAGGTAAAGATAAATCCGTTAAAATTTTCAATAATTGTTCCGAGCCGTTTTTCCAGTCCTTCCTGATAGGCTTTATTTTCTTTTATGAGACTTGCCTTTTCCAGGGCCTGCTCGACATTGTGCTGTAAAAAAGTCAGGTTATCAATCGGCTTTGTCTGATAATTCCAGGCACCGAGACGCAACGCCCTTATAACATCAGTCATTTCACCTTCGCCCGAAATAACCAGCACAGGTGTATCGGATGATTCCTTCCTTATTGTTTCCAGCACCTGAAAACCGTCCACCTTCGGCATTTTCAGGTCAACGAGAACGATATTCGGTTTTTCATTATTGAAAATTTCAAGACCCTCTTCACCGTCCTTTGCTTTAAATACCGTGTATCCAATAAGAGTAAAAAAGTTGCTGATTAGACCAAGGATGGTCTGATCATCATCAATAGTTAGTAGTTTTATCTGCTTTTCCATTCTTTATCCTGAACTTTGTGACATATACCGCGCTATTTATTTTTTCCGGACAGTGTAACTTCAATCGATGCTGCCCGTTCAATAGGTTCCGGAAAGACTTAATCTTCATTGGGGTTTCAGCTTGAGGGGGAAGAACAGGATGAAAAATAACTGGAAAAGGCTAAAGTTTTTAAAAGGTATTTTCCACGGAAAAATTTTATCCGAAACTCATTCTTTAATTAAGCAAAAATTAAGTCACTATTGCAAAATTAATAATTTTAATATAAATTTGGCTAAATTATAACTGTAAAATTGAATCAGAAAATTCAATGTTTCAGGTATAAAATAACTTATTGAAATTAACGGCATTTATGCTCTAATTCTTGAAATATTTTTTTATAACTGAGAATATAGTAATTAATTTAGAGTGCAAAGCATTTAAATTTTTCTGTACTTTTATGCTTATTAGGTTTTAATGCTGCAAAATTAAGAAGAAAGTAAAATAGACACTATAATCGCAAAGCAAAAAGAACGGATTATACTTTGGCTTGAAGAAGGATTAATGTTGTTATATAGAAGTGAGTGCAAATCCATATCATATTGCAGTAAAATTACTGAATTTATTTTGCATTTTAATTTTCCAGGAGGGAGTACCATGAGGAAATTCCTATTTGTATTGTCTGTGGTTGCACTTTGCTTTTTATGCTCCTTTGGATGCTCAAAGGACAGTGATGAAAAGGCAAAGGGAAGCAGTGAAGTACAGGAGAGTGTCGGAAAAATAAAAATCGGGCTTTCATTTTCAGATTTCGCAACAGAGCGATGGGCTGTCGAGCGTGATATTATGGCTGTGATGCTCGAAGAAAAGGGCTATGAAGTTATTGCCCAGGGCGCAAACCATGATCCTAAAACTCAGAATGACCAGATTGAAAATATGGTTACTCAGGGCGCAAAAGTAATACTTATTGTTGCCGAAGACGGAGCAGCCAGTGCAATAGCAGTTGATAAAGCTGCCAGGGCTGGTGTTCCCTGCATTGCATATGACAGACTGATAAAAACGCCCAAACTGGCCTGC